>NZ_JADGLG010000037.1:0-25349 GCF_015235335.1 Neisseria sp. 19428wB4_WF04 | reverse complement strand
GAAACCGACAAGTCTGTTCCTTGTCTGTCTCTACGCAGTGCAGGGCCTAAGGCACCCACACTTATCGGTAATCTGTGTTGTTAAAGAACAGCTCCGACACCGGAGCAGAAAGCGAACTATACACAACTCCAACTCCAACCGTCAACACAATATACAAAAAATCAATACAACAAAATTACAACAAAATGTTTTATATGGAAATTTTGTTGAAACCCAAATACTCCCCACCCCGCAGCCGGCTCAAACCATGCAGGCAGAAAAAACCGCTTTTCAGACGGCCGCAATACTAAAACAGTCATGCAGGTGTTTAACAATCTGAGCCCTGAGAAACCCAAACCGCTATAGTGAATCCGCTTTATTATTTCCGGCACCGGGCAGCAGGCTGTGAACAGCATGGCAGTAGGGAGCCGATTCCGCTGCCGCTTGGGGGCTTACAAAATTGCTCTCTTTGAGTTAAGCCGCAACACCGCCGTAACGGAAATGCAGCAAGTTCGCTCTATAGCCGGTATATAGCCTCGGCTCTCTTGGATAAGCCATAACGCATTGGTACACCTTGCAACACTTGCGCTATCTGAGAATCGCCGCCTTGCCTGCCTTCGGCGGATTGGCTGCATGGACCGGGCGGAAACGGCCGTCTGAAAAATGCGGCCGTCTGAAAACGGCTTGTTCGGATGGGAGCTGTGTTGTTCAAATCATCTGTATTTCACAGGTTTGCAATTGCCCCAAGGGCTGCCAGTGCAAAGTTGGTTCCTGCTGCCAAACACAGCTGGCGATGCAGTTGTTTATTTTGACGGTTTGTCCATACCAAGTTTGCCCGGGCTGCGCTGTTCTGATTTTTTTGGGGTTTTGCGGGCTGCAATCCAAGCCGACTTTTTTCATGTCGGCAGGAAAATTCAGACGGCCGGCCTTGAGCAGGGCTTCTTTGATGGTCCACAACCGATAAAAATCAATCTGCGGATCGGGGCTTTGCTGCCACCACAGGCATTCTTCCGGGCTGAACACCCATTTTGCCAAACGGTTGAAATCCCTCAGGCGGAGATATTCGATATCGACACCTGCCGATGTGCCCTGAGTATGGCCTGCGAGCAGGGCGGCATGGCCGTTGCTGTGGGATAACGACAGGCAAAAGCCGCTTGCGGTTTGTTTGAGCGCCCGACTCACCTGCCAGTCCAAACGCCGGGCTAAAGCGGGGTTGCGGGTCAGGCGGCCGAGATCGGCCGGGTCAAGCTGCTCTTCCCGATAGTTTTGCGCCCAGTCGGCGGCGGCAATCCTGCAAACCAGCCCCGATGCTGTATTTGTGTTGCGGTTTTTGCCCATTAAAACGCCCCTACGGTTGAAATTCTGTGTTGCCTGCTGCCCTTTATGAAACTTGAAGAAACTTAAAGAATGAAACTTAAAGCGTATTCACCATAACTGTTTGCGCGCCGTCTGCTTTCAGACAGCCGCAGCAGCGCGCTTGATACACTTTGCGCGCTGATTAAAAATTGTTCCATTTTTTAAAAATCAGTGAAGTGTTGATGCCGCCGAAAGCAAAATTATTGTTTATCACATAATCGGTGCGGATTTCCCGCCCTTCGCCGCGGATATAGTCCACACCGCCGCACAAGGGGTCGATATTGTCGAGGTTGATGGTAGGGGCAAACCAGCCGCTGTTCATCATTTCGATGGAAAACCATGATTCCAACGCACCGCAGGCGCCGAGGGTGTGGCCGAAATAGCTTTTCTGCGAACTCATGGGCACGCTGCCGAATAAGGCTGCTGTTGCTTGGGTTTCGGCAACATCGCCTTTCTCTGTGGCGGTGCCGTGGCCATTAACATAGCCAACCTGCTCCGGCGCAATGCCGGCATCTTTCAGGGCGGCCTCCATACAGCGCTGCATGGTGGCTTTCTGCGGCTGGGTAATGTGGGAACCATCGCTGTTGGTGCCGTAGCCGACAATTTCTGCATAAATGCGGGCGCCGCGTTTTAAGGCATGGTGTAGTTCTTCCAACACCAATATACCTGCACCCTCTCCGATCACCAGGCCGTCTCTGGCCGTGTCGTAGGGGCGCGGGGTAAGCTCCGGTTCGCCGTTGCGGCGGCTGGCCGCATAGAGCGAATCAAACACATACACTTCGGACGGGCAGAACTCTTCGCTGCCGCCGCCCAGCATCATATCAATCAGGCCGTATTTGATGGCTTCGTAAGCATAGCCGATACCCTGGCTGCCTGAAGAGCAGGCGCTGGAGGTGGGAATAATGCGGCCGGTCAGCCCGAAAAAGATGCCGATATTGGCAGCGATGGTGTGCGGCATCATGCGCACATAGGTGTTGGCGTTGAAGTTGCGCGAATTGCCGTGCAGCAGCAAATCGCCCATCACCCCCACATCTTGAGTGCTGCCCACTGACGAGCCGGCGGCCACGCCCATGCTGCCGTTTTGAATACCCTCATCTCCCAGAAGCCCTGCATCTGCCAATGCCTGCTCGGCGGCATCCACCGCCATCCGCGAGCCCCGCCCCATACTGCGCAACTGTTTGCGTGTCCAATGTGCAGGCGTGCGGTAATCTTCCACCGGCGCGCCCAGCCGCGCCTCCAGCTCGGGGAAACGCTCTGCCCAATCCATATATTTCACTGCATTGCGTCCCGCCTCGAAACCCGCCCGAACGCTTTTCCAATCGCGCCCGAAAGCGGTAACGGCACCAACGCCCGTTACAACAACCCGCCTCAACACAAACCTCCGTTTACCGCAATCACCTGCCTGGTGATATAGGCGGCTTTTTCATCCATCAGAAACCGCACTGCATGCGCCACCTCTTCGGGCGACCCCATGCGCGCGGCGGGAACCGCTTTCAAAATTTCCTCCACCGGCACGCCGCTGCCGACAATTTCGGTGTCGATCAGGCCGGGCGCCACGCAGTTTACCGTGATGTTGCGCTTGGCCAGCTCCACTGCCAGGGCTTTGGCCGCCCCGATAATGCCCGCTTTGGCGGCACTGTAGTTCACCTGCCCGCGGTTGCCGATCAAGCCCGACACCGATGCCGTGCAGACAATCCTGCCCGGACGGCGGCGGCGTATCATCGGCATCACCACAGGGTGCAGCACATTATAAAAACCGTCCAAACCGGTGCGCAACACCGTGTCCCAATCATCGTCTTCCAAGGCCGGGAAGGCGTTGTCGCGGGTGAGGCCGGCATTGAGCACCACGCCGTAATAGGCTCCGTGCGCTTCCATGTCGGCAAGCAGGATTTCCCGGCAGGCTGCCCGCTCGGCCACGTCAAACTGAAGCACCCGCGCCTGCCTGCCCGCTGCACGCACGGCTTCGGCCACCGCTTCGGCTTCGCTGCGGCGGCTGCGGCAGTGCACTACGATATGGTAGCCGTCTGCCGCCAGCCCCAAAGCCACGGCCTTGCCGATACCTCTGCTCGAGCCGGTAATCAAAACGGTTTCGTTCATACGCACTCCTTTCGTTTAACAGCGGCTTATTCAACGGCAGCTTTGCCTGAGGCCGTCTGAACAGGGTTGGAAAAATATCCGACTTTTGGGGCAGATTTCAGACGACCTTATTACCCCTCAAGAAAAGGGGCGTATTTTTACATTCTTTGTTTTGTTTTCAGACGGCCTTTGCTTTCAGACGGCCTTTGCTTTCAGACGGCCTTTGCTTTCAGACAGCCTTTGCTTTCAGACAGCCTTTGCTTTCAGACAGCCTTTGCTTTCAGACGGCCTTTGCTTTCAGACGGCCTTTGCTTTCAGACCGCCTTTGCTTTCAGACCGCCTTTGTTTTCAGACGGCCTCTTCAGCCTTATCGGGGCCGTACACGTTCAATGCGGCCTGCGCCAGCAGGCCGTTGGCAGGCAAAGTGTGTTTTTCATGTTCCGGCGCATCGATCCAGTGGAGCGTGCAGTCAAACACGCCGAAGCCCGAAGCATCCACCACCGACTCCTGCACCTTCACCAGCAACTGCGTGTCCACGGGAATGCTGTCGGCAAACAGATGCAGCCTGCGCGTGCCCAGCAGAAAGCCCATCTTCACCGGCCTGCCCGAATTGCGGGCATGGCAGCCGATGAGCGCGCCTATGCCCTGCGCCATGATTTCCATGCCCGCAACACAGGGCAGGCGGTTATCGGCCAGCAGAATATGGTTGCCGCCCACTCTGGTGGTGGCCGTGAGATGGTGGCGGCCGTAATCGGTGATGCACTCGAGCAGCACCATACGGCCGCTGTGCGGCAGTAGCGGGGCAATATCGGTAATCGGGCAGGCCAACGGCAGATTGGAGCCGGCACTATCCGGATTGTGGTGTTTGCTGTTCATGAAAACTTTCTATAGCGGATTCGGGGCACTGCCCTCTGCCGGCTCGCCGATAATCAGCACGGCATTGCTGCCGCCGAAAGCAAACGAGGCGCTGGCACCGATGCGGCGGTGTTGCAGCCAGCGGCTGTTGCGTCCGGTGAGGCCGATGGGCGGCAGGGCTTCGTCTGCCTCTCCCTGCGGCCATTGCGGCGGCAGCCTGCCCGAAGCGTTGAGGGAGCGGCTTACCATCCCCCAAAGCAATGCCGCTTCCAGCGCGCCGGCCGCCGCCAGCGTGTGGCCGGTAAAGGGTTTGGTGGAGGTGCAGGGGGTGCCGCTGCCGAACACCGCCGCCACTGCCGCGCTTTCCATGGCATCGTTTTGCTGTGTGCCGGTGCCGTGCAGATTAATCCAGCCGATATCGGCCGCACTCAGGCCGGCACGGCTTAAGGCCGTCTGAAAAGCCAAAACCGCACCCAAACCGTCCGGGCGCGGTGACGACATATGGTAAGCATCGCCGGATGCGCCGCAGCCCAGCAGCGGCAGGCCGTCTGAAAACAGCAGTTCGCGCGTCATCACAAATGCTGCGGCCGCCTCTCCGATATTGATGCCGTCCCGCATACGGGCAAACGGACGGGCAACCCCTGTCGAGAGCACTTCCAACGATGCAAAACCGTGAACCGTCAGTGCCGACAAAGTGTCTGCGCCGCCGCACACCACTGCATCGCAAAAGCCCGCGTGCAGCAGCCGTGCCGCGCTGATTAAGGCGCGTGCGCCCGAAGTGCAGGCGGTCGATACCACATAAGCGGGGCCGCACAAATCATAAACCTCTGCCACAAACTCTGCCGGTGAAGCCATCAGCTGCCGGCCGTAGTCAAACGGCTGCTCCGCCCACGAGCCTCCCTCTGCCACATGGCGGAACACTGCTTTGTTTTCATCGCCGCCCGTGGTGGAAGTGCCCATCACCACCGCCACCCTGTGTTTGCCGAAACGCGCCTTCACGGCCGCTATCTGCGGCTCAATCTGCTGCAGCGCATGCCAAAGCAGCCGGTTGTTGCGGCTGCAAAGCGGCGCGGGCAGGTGCGCGGGAAACGCCCGCAAAGCCCGGGTTACCGCGCCGAAAGCGTAACGCCGGCCGCCGGGCGGGCTCTCGGAAAACACCAGCGGCGGCGCAGCATCAACATCCAGCAGCGCATCGATATGCGCGGCCAAGCCGTCGCCCAATACGCTGGTAACGGCGGGCAGGGAAAGATAAACAGGCGTGTCCATATCGGTTGGAAGGAGTTGGAAATCTGCCCGGCTGCCGGCGCACTGCTGCGCGGCAACACTGAAAGGTAGGATTATATAGCTTTTTGAAAACCATCAGGCAATACCGCAACGGCAGGGCTTGCCGCCTGCCAGCATTCAGGTGCCGCGCAGCGGATCAATAACGCAGCGGCACCACTGTCCACTGCGTTTGGCCGGGCAGCTTCACCAACCAGCCGCTGCCGCTTTGCACCGTACACCACAAAATGCGGCGGTTGCGGCTGAAGCAGACGCCGTCGGCAGTGCTGCGGCGGTGCAGGCCGGGGTAAACAGCTGCGCCGCCGTCTTCGGCAAGCATGGGCAACATCGCGGCAAACAGGCGGCGGGAGGCGGCATTGGGCATCACAAAACCATCATTGCGCCACCCTTGGCGCTCGTTCACAATCTGCCTGGCCAACGGCACTCCTAAAGGGTTGGTCTGCACAAACCGCACACCGCCCTCCCCCTGCTCCACCGCCAGCACGCTGCTCTGTTCCGCCCCGCCGGCACCGCTTTGCGTGATGTGAAACCACCCGTCCAGAAGCTGAGGAATATGCCCGGGTTGGGGAATGCTGCTGCACGCAGCGGCAGCCGATGCTGCCAACACAATCCAATATCTGCCCATCTCCACTCCTTGTTTCAGACGGCCCGGCAGGCCGCCTCATTGAAAAACGGTGTTTTCCCGCTTATCCTGCCTGCCGCCCTGTATCAGCGGTATGCCAATCTGCCGTCCGACCCGCCACAGCGGGTTGGCACATTTGCCGCACCGGGCAGGCGGCAGACACGCAGATGGTATGACAAGGGCAGCCATGCTGCAACGGAAACGGCGCCGCTCACCATCACATGAAGCACAAGGCGGCCGCAGCGCAGATAACACAAGCAGCAAACCCGCTTCATTTCCGGCACCGGGCCAAGCGCAGCAAACGCAACGGAAAATAAAGCGGCTCCAGCCATGCAGGCATCCGATGCTGCAATGCTTTTGAAACGAGGCTACATCACTTCAGACGAATCCGACAACCGCCCGGCCAGCCACAGATTGAAGGCCGTGCCCACCGCCACCGTCAGGCCGAAAGCCGCCACGGCGGGCGTGCCGCTCATGCCGAGCAGTGTAAACGAAATGCCCGTGGTGAGTGCCGCCAGCAGCAGGCCGCCCAGGCGGGCAGGCGGGCTGTGTGCGGCCGCTGCCGCATACACGGCATAATCGGTGCCGACAGCCGAAACCAGCAGCAGGCCGAACACGGCAAACAAGCCCACCGGAACGCCCAGCCAGCCCAACACCGCCACCGTGGCGGCAGCGGAAGCCAGCGGCACGGCCAACACCCTCAGGCCGCGCCTCAAGCCTAATATGCGCCACAGCAGCAGCGCGGCCAGGCTGTAGGAAGCCAGCTTCAGCCACAGCGCCTGATTGCGGGTTTGCGCAAACAGCCTGTTGAGGCTGCCGCGCCTGTCCACCCAATGCGCGCCTTCCAGCCCCTGCAGGGCCGTCTGAACGGCCTGCGCATCGTTTAAACCGTGCAGCCGCACAATCGAAGCAAAACGGCCGGGCGCGGCTTCGCCCAAATAAAGCTGCCGCCCCGCTTCGGCGGTGGCCGGCTTCAGGCCGTCTGAAAGCGTGGCCGCCGGCATACCGGCAGCCTGGTTTAACGCCCGGCGCACCGCTTGGCGCGGCACGCCTGCGGCCTGCAGCGGCTGCCAAGTGTCGGGCAGTTCGGCCAGCTCGCGCAGGCGGTTTTTCAGCTTCTGCTGCTCGGCAGCCGGCGGCAGCCATTGCTCTAGCGACTGAATGCCCGAAATTTTCTGCTGCCGCAGCAGCGGTTGCAGGGCGCGGCGGATTTCGGCATTTTTCTGCAACAGCCCATCTTCGCTGCCCGCTTCGGCCACCAGATAACTGCCGCTGAAGTCTGCACCTGCCAGCCGGCCTATCTGCTGCGCCTGTGCCAGCATTTTGGGGGGAATGTCTATCCACTGGCGGATATCGTCGTGCCAATCGCTGCGCCACAGCCCCGCCGCCAGCAGCAGGCCGCCTGCAAGCCGCCAGCCCCGCCGTTTCAGACGGCCGCCGATACGCCGGGAATAGGCACCCGCCTGCTCCACCAGCCCTGCAAACGGCACACTGCGGGGGCGGTAGCGCGCAAACAGCGGCGGCAGCCACAACACAGTGGCGGCAAATGCGCCCAGCAGCGCAAAGCCCGAAAACACTGCCGTCTGCCGCAGCACCGGCAAAGGCGTAAACCACAGCAGCGCATAGCCTGCCGCCGTAATCAGCAGGCTCACCGTGAAAGCAGGCAGCACGCGGCGCATGGCGGGATGCGCCTGCCAGACCCGGCCGTCTGAAAAACCGCTGCGCCCCGCCGCGCCAAACACTGAGCCCGCCAGCCAGTGCAGCGGAAAATCTACCAACACGCCCACCAAGCTCGTGCCCACCACAATGGTGAGCATGTGTATTTCGCCAAACACTGCCAAAACCGCAGCCAGCCCCGCCGCCAGCCCCGCAGCCAGCGGCAGCAGCAGCCAAAACACCCTGGCCGTGCGGAACACCCGCAACAGCAGCCCGAACGTGAGCAGCAGGCCTGCGCTGCCCATCAGCCGGCTCTCGCGCTCTGCCGCTTCTTTTGCTGCTGCCGCAAACAACGCCCCGCCGGTGCTCAAGGTTTCCACCCCTGCGGCCTCTGCCGTGCGGCGGCTTTGCTGCATCAGCGCCAGCAGGCCTGCACTGCCGGCCGTGTTCCCCTCGGGCAGCCTGCCGCTCAACCACACCCAGGTTTTGCCGCCCTCTTCGGTAAACAGCATGCCGTTGCCGCTGTGCCACTGCAGGCGGCTCTGCGTTTGCGCCTGCTCCTGCGCAAAGCGGCTGAAGCCGAGCCAATCCTGCTCCGGCGGCAGCAGTGTGGGTGCGGCAAACGGGTTGAGCAGGGATTCGGCACGCTCTTGGAAATAACGTTGTGGTTCTTCAAACAACAGCCGGCGTTGCGGCCGGGGTAACGCTGCCGCGCCCAAACGCTGCATATCGGCGCGCAATGCTGCCAAATCGGGTTCGATATGGCTCTCTACGGCGGCAAACACGCCGCTGCTGCGCCACTGCCCGGCAATTTCGGCGGCCGTCTGAAAGGCTTTTTCGGCATCGCTGCTGCCCGCGAGCAGCACAACCCTTGTGTCGGCCTGCGCCTGCACGGCCTTATCCGCCGCCCGTAACAGCGCATCGGGCTGCTGCGCGTGCGGCAGCAGTGCCGTCAAATCCGTTTGCAGACGGCCGCCCGCTGCCAGCATGCCGGCCAGCACCGGTATCAGCAGCAGAATGAAAGCGGCGTAGCCATAGCGCAGTGTTGAAAGCATTTTATGCAGACCTTGTTACCGCAAACAAAATAAAACGATATTTTTACTCCGCCCAGCCCCGTTCTATATTGTTCACTTGATGGTTTTGTTTCACGATAGCGAATCCGTTGCGTTTCCGTTGCGGCGTTGCTGCGCCGTGGCGCCAAGATAACGTTACCGGCCGCCCGAAGCGGCAGCAGAGCCGTTCTGCAGCGTCTATACCGCCTGCGGGCAGTCGGAAAAAATAAAGCGGATTCACTTTGAAGACGGCTTGGGCGGGTTTGTTTTTACAACGCCTGCCGGGCAAATTCATCCAAATCCCGACCGGCCTGCACCCGCTCGAACCGCATCACCATCACATCACCCTGTTTTTCGTGCAACTCTACCCGCTGCACCACGCTGCCGCCGCTGATGTCGATATGGTTGAAAATCTGCTTCATCAGCACGGTTTTCGGGGTGAGACGCAGCGTCCACTTTTGCGGCGTGCCGTTTAACTTCAGTTCAAAATGCTGCTCCAGCCCCTGTATATTGCCGCCGAGCAAATCGAGCAGCAGGCCGGTTTGGCGGCTGCGGCCGCTCATTTTTCCCCCATCGGCTGCCCAGTTGCGGCCATTCCACTGCATGATGCCGTCTGCACGTATGCGCAAGCGGTTGTCAAACGGCTTTTGCATATGCCACAGCAGCCCTTTTTGCGGCACCAGCACAAACCTGCCTTCGGCAATCATCGGCTTAGACAGCGATTTCAGACGGCGTTCCTGCACAAACGCCCCCTGCACATTGGCTGGCTTTTGCAGCATCTGCGCCAAGTCGGCGGCGGTAAACGCCCACAACAGCGGGCTGGCCAGGGTTAGCGCGGCGGTAAACAGCAGTTTTTTCATCGGTTGCCTTTATATTAAGCGATATGAAACGTTAGATTTCGCGGTAAATCTCTTCAAACGGCAGGCGGAAGCGTTCGCCCCAAATGCCCCTGCCGGGTTTGCGTATGCCGCAGGCGGCGATCATATTGATTTCGGCACCGTGCGGCAGTTTGAGGATGCGTTTGGCCATACGCCCATTCAAGCCTTCCATCGGGCAGGTGCCGTAACCCTGCCCGGCTGTTGCCGGCATAAAGGTTTGCGCAGCCGGGCGCAGCTTTTATGTACCACGATGCGCATATCGTTTTCGGGCACGTTGCGGGTAATCGGACGGAACAGGCCGTGCCGGCAATCAGTTTGCGCAACATACCCATCAGGCCGAAACAGCATGTGTAAACAAACGGCATCGGTTTGCCGTAGTAAGCCGCCGATTTTTTCAGACGGCCTGCCGTTTTTTCGGGCGGGCTGTTGCGGCCGATATTGCCCCGCTCGAACCCGGGCGCCGCCTGCGCCCTGGCACGGTATTAATCCTGACGGGTAACGAACACCACCATCTGCTGCGCGGTGGCTTCGGCAAGCCTGTCCGGCACGGATGCGGCCGGTGATACGGTAAAACCCGTAAAGCTGCATATTCGGGCTGCCGGGCGCAGACTGCGCCAGCTTCAGGCATTCGCGCACTTTATCACTGTCTAGCGGCTTTTGCGCATCATCATGCTGCACGGAGCGGCGGTGGCGGAGCATTTCGGCGAGCGTCATGGTTATCCTTTCTGTCTGTTTTCCGGTTTGGGCAGAAACATTCTTCAAATCATGCCGCTGCCCGAATGCTGTTTCAGACGGCCTGAAAAGAAGGGTGGCGCTGCACGGCGGAGAGCCAGCTTGGCGGCGTTTGAAACTGCATTTCGCCGTTTTCGAGCGACACCGCCACTTGGGTAGTGGAGGCTTTGGTGAGCTTCGCGCCGCTTTCAATGTCGGAAATGGTGTAGTCGATGCGCAGGCAGCTTTCGATTTCCACCACCGCCGCTTCCACACGGATACGCTGGCCGAAGCGGGCAGGTTTCACGTATTTCAGGTTCAACTGCACCACCGGCCAGCTGTAGCCCTGCCGTCCCATTTCGCCATAGTCGTAACCGATGGCACCCAAGAGGGCGCAGCGCGCCACTTCGAGGTATTTCACATAATGGCCGTGCCACACGATATGCATCGCGTCCACATCGAAAAACGGCACTTCCAATTCTATATGGTGTCGGCAATAAATATGTTTAGCCATTGTCGGCATCGTTCCAAAAATCGTAAAAGTTAAACCATTGCAGCGGATTTTGCGCGCATTCCTGCGCCAAAACATCGGCAAAACGCTGGGCGGCAGCGGCCACGGCGGCATGGCGCCCGCCGCGCTTCCAATCGGCTGCATCCAAAAAACGGCGCAGTTTCAAATGATAGCGTCCGTTTTGCCTGATGCAGAACAGCGTGTTGACGCGGGTTTTCAACAGGCCGGCCAACAGCCATGCGCCCTGCGGCATATCGGCGCGGTGCCCCAGAAACGACACCGGCACAGTTTTTCTGCTGCGCACCGGCACGCGGTCGGCGGCAACGGCCAGCCATTCGCCC
The DNA here is from genome assembly GCF_015235335.1 of Neisseria sp. 19428wB4_WF04. Lineage (NCBI taxonomy): Bacteria > Pseudomonadati > Pseudomonadota > Betaproteobacteria > Neisseriales > Neisseriaceae > Neisseria > Neisseria sp. 19428wB4_WF04. The sequence goes on along the minus strand of NZ_JADGLG010000037.1, from coordinate 14,031 downwards.
GCATCGATGCGGCGGTGCAGCTCCATCATCAGCGCCGCGTCCAAATCGGTTACCTGTATTATCTGAATACGGTCGGCACCGGCTTTTTGCAACGCTGCGTTAAAGGCTTCGGCATGGCGGCTGTGCGCCAACACGTTGAGCTTGAAGCCCTGATGGTGCGAAACCAGCGCGCGGCACACTTCCGCATTGCCCAAATGCGAGCAGACGAAAATCTGCCCGCGCAGGCTGCGCCCCTTCACCTGCGCATATAGGTTGTCCGGGTCGTCCACCACCAAATCTTCGTAGCGGATTTTGCGCTGCCACACGGCGAAGCGGTCGCACACCGCCTGCCCGAACGCCGCAAACTGTTTGAACACGGGCCAACACTTCGGCAGGGCGGCATCGGGAAAGGCCGTCTGAAGCCTGGCCTGATAACGCGCGATATTGCGCCGCTGCCGGGGTGATGTGGCGTAAAAATACAGCACCACCAACCCGATGCACGGCGCCATCAGCCACGCGGGCAGACAGCGCACCATCAGCGTGGTGATGCCCAAAAACAAACGGTTGCCGCGTTCGTTTTGCGCCGCCCAGTGTTCCGTATCGGAAATCGGTTTATTCATGGTTTTCAGACGGCCTCACCGTTTACCCTTGCACACGCGGTCATTCCCGCGCTTGACGCGTGCGTGCTTTCGGCACACACCCTGCCATCACTCCCCCGCCTGCGCGGCAGTGCCCGCAAACAAGCGCTTGACGCGCCCGCGTCGCACCGTATTACCCCGCGTTTGAAAAACAGTTTGCTCATGGTCTTTATCATTTTCAGACGGCCTCACCGTTTGCCCTTGCACACGCGGTCATTCCCGCGCTTGACGCGTGCGTGCTTTCGGCACACACCCTACCATCACTCCCCCGCCTGCGCAGCAGTGCCCGCAAACAAGCACTTGACGCGCCCGTGTCGCGCCGTATTACCCCGCGTTTGAAAAACAGTTTGCTCATGGTTTTTATCGTTTTCAGACGGCCTCACCGTTTGCCCTTGCACACGCGGTCATTCCCGCGCTTGACGCGTGCGTGCTTTCGGCACACACCCTACCATCACTCCCCCCGCCTGCGCGGCAGTGCCCGCAAACAAGCGCTTGACGCGCCCGCGTCGCGCCGTATTACCCCGCGTTTGAAAAACAGTTTGCTCATGGTTTTTATCATTTTCAGACGGCCTCACCGTTTGCCCTGCAAACGCCGCCGCACCATGCCGCAAAACAGGCGGGCGTGCATTTTGCTGATTAACACATTATCGCCGAGCGCGCGAAAATGCGACACGCCGCCTTCGGCATAGCGCACCGGCGTTTCCACCCACACCGGCTTCACGCCGCGCCAATAAAGGCGGATTAAGATTTCAGTGTCGAAATCCATGCGGTTGCCCACGCGCTCTTCGCGCACCACCGCCAGCGCGGCCTCAAGCGGATAAATGCGGAAACCGCACATACCGTCTTTGATGTCGCTGGAACAGGTGTGGATTCTGTTCCAGAAATCGGTGATTTTCCGCCCGTAGAGCCGCGCTTTGGGAGCATCGGTGCCGTATTGCGGCCGGCCGCACACCACCGCTTGCGGATTTTGCGCGGCGGCGGCAAGCAGTTTGGCGGTGTCGCCCAAATCATGCTGGCCGTCTGCATCCACCTGCAAAACATGGCTGTAGCCGTGTTTTTCTGCATAAAAAAAACCGTCTTTCACCGCCGCCCCCTTGCCGCCGTTGGCCGCGCGGTACAACACCGCCGCGCCCTGCCGCTCCAGCCGCGCCAACACCGGCCGGCACGCCGCGTCCGAGCCATCGTCCACCACCAGCACGTCCAACCCGAAAGCGCGCACGGCTTCGGCCACGCTGCCGACTGTGGCGGAGTGGTTATAGTGGGGGATGATGGCCAGGGTTTTCATAATTTATCGGTTAGTTTTGCAACGCTTGTCTGAAAATAAAATTATAAGATAAGGATCGGGCTTTTGCGGCCGTCTGAAACAGCACCGCTTTGCCCTTTTCCCCTTAAGGGACGGGAAGGTTTGTAGAGCATCATATTGTTCAGACGGCCTCAAACACGCCCGATACTGCCTGCAATAAATTACCGCTGCCGCTTTCCCCCTGAGAGCCGCAAGGGCTTGCACGGCCATTGAAAACATCAGAACAGCGGCTGTTTTATCCTTCCCGCAAAAGGCGTGTTACCGTTTGGCAGGCCGCAGGCATCACTCCGCCATCCGTTTTCAGACGGCCTCAAACGTTCCAAACACCAGCCGCCCCGATGCACACACGGCTTGTGGGTTTTCCAGCCTGAATTCGAGCCTGTTTTTAACGGCATCGTAAGCCAGCCCGATCCGCACCCCATCGCCGGGGCGCACAAACTGGCGGTATTTCAGGTTTTCCACCCGCACGATGCTGCGCCGCCCCCAATCGAAACGCGCGGCCAAATCGCGCACCCATTGCAGCTCGACCACGCCGGGCACCAGCGGAAATCCAGCGAAGTGGCCGCCGAAATACACCAAATCCAGCGGCACACGCCCTTCAAAACATGCTTTTTCGGGGCTTTCAGACGGCATCTGCCGCCATTTGGGCGCGGTTTGCGGCTGCGTGAAGGCCGTCTGAAAATCGGCGGCGGTGATTTTCGACTGCGCATTGCGCGGCAATTCGGCGGCAAAACGCCAATGGCGCGGCAGCACGGCGGCATCCTGCGTGGCGGCCAGATGGGTTTTCAGCGCAGCGGCCACCTGCGCCCTGCCCTTGCCGCGCAACGCTTCGATACCGGCCGCGCTCAAGGCTGCCCACACCGCCGCGCGCCGGTGTTGCGGGTGCGGCGCGCAAAAAGCATCGGCAACCCATTTGTGGGCGAGCAATTCGTGTTCGATTTGGTTGGGCGACACCCGTTTGTCTTCAAATTTGATGATGCGGTCGCGGCGCCCCAGCAGCACAAACCCTGCTTCCTGCGGCTCGATTAAATCGGCGGTTTGGAAACGCCCGGCCGTCCACGGCGATTCTGCCCACAAGGCGCCTTCATGGTTTTCGCCAACGGCAACGGCGGCAAACGGCTGCCATTCGCGCTTAAAGCGGCGCGAGGCAATCACGCCGGTTTCGGTGCTGCCGTAGATTTCAAACGGGCGCACGGCATACTGCTCCAGCAACGCCGCCGCCGCTTCGGGCAGCTCGCTGCCTGCCGACACAATGCCGGCCGCCTTTGTGCGCAACGCCCCGATGCCGTGTGCGCCGTTCAAGCGGCTCAAAACGGCGGGGCTGGTAATCCACAGCGTTTTTTCATAAGCGGCAGCAGCGGCCAGCAGGGTTTCGGGATACACATTTTGCGGGCGGTCGAGCGTTAAGCCCATCGTGAGCGGCAGTGCGAAACGGAATGTGAAGCCATACATATGCTGCGGGCTGACGCTGCCGATAACGGTGGGGTTTGCGTGCGCAAGCGGCAAGGCTTCTGCCACAGCCGCCGCTTCGGCTTCCATTTGCGCGGCGGTTTTTACCACTATCTGCGCCTCTCCGCCCGATCCGGAAGTTTTCAGGCAGGCTTGCGCCTGCGCGGAAATCTGCCAACGGGCGGGCATTTCGGCTTCAGACGGCACCGCTTGCGCTAAAGCGCGGATGTCGCAAACTTGGGTTTCCAGGCCGTCTGAAAACGCTTTTTCGTGCGGCGCATCGGTCAGCCAGATATCCGCCGTGCCGCCCCAGGCCGCATTTTCGCGCGCCAGGTTCGGCGGCAGCAGCACCCGCGCCCCCGCGTGCCATGCCGCCAGCACGGCGCAGGCAAACCAGGCGGCATCTTCAAACCACAATGCAGCGGTTTGCACGCGCTGCGCTTTCAGACGGCCTGAGAGCCGGAACACGGTGCAATTAAAATCGGCACGGCTCCATGCGGGGTTGTCTGCAACCAGATCGGCCGGCGGCAGCGCGGGATTGAGAATTTCGGTGAGCGGGTAAATCATGGTCGGGGTTTCCGTTGGCGGCAGCGGTGTTTCAGACGGCCTGCAGTGTTGGGAAAAATCGGGTTGTATTTGCGCTTTTCCGGCAAGCAGCTTTTATTTTCTGCCGGAAACAATGGTTTTGCGGTTTTGGGTATGCTCAAAAACCATAGGGCTCGGCCGTGCCCTCCGGCATTTTCGGCACTCTTTATCCCCGCAGGGGTTGTCGGGCAAAAATAAGAAGTGTAAACAATCGGGATTTTTTACACCGCTAGATTTTCAACACGGTTTTGCGGTACAGCCATTCCCCGGCAAACAGTGCGCCCATCAGAATATAGGAAACCGCGCCGGTGTATAGCGCCCACCAGCCGTGTCGGCCTGAGAGTGCCAGCAGGGCGGCGGCGGCGGCGTTAAACACAAAAAAACCGCACCAGATTTGCGTTACGCGGCGGGTATGGCGCACCCCTTCGGGCGGCAGGTTTGGGTGTTGCAGGCGGGCTAGGCACTCAACCAGCGTTTGCCGCGCAAACAGGCTGGCGCCGAACAGGCCGAGCATCAGCAGCGAAACGGCAACGGGATACCAATACATCCAACCGGGCTGCCGCAGCAGCATCACAGCGGCGAAAAATGCCGCCGCCAGCAGCGATACCGCGCGGCCGGTGCCGCCTTTGCTCACGGCGGCGCGCATCAGCCACAAGCCGCACATGCCGCCAGCCAGCCAGAAAAACATACCGCGCCCGTGGCCGAAATACCACAAAAGCGGGTAAACCGCACCAACGGCTGCGGGGGCAATCCGGCTCAGTTTGTTCATTTCAGACGGCCTCTCTGCCGGGCTTTGCCGTGCGCAATCCATTGCATAGTGAATCTGCTTTCTTGCTGTTGCGGCGTTGCTGCACCCGGGTGTAAAGAAAACGGGTTTGACCGACCCTCTGCGGCAACGGAGCCGCTTCCGCACTGTCTGCACTGCCGACCTTGTGCCGGGAAGGGGAAAGGGTTCGCCACGGGACCCCAATATGTGCCCGAGCGCGGCACGATACTGCCTGCTTTCAGACGGCCTGAACCTGAAACGGAGCGGGTTTGCCTTTCAGATACGGGCGTTGCGGTGCGCCAAGCCGGCGCATTGAAACAGCACGCGTGCTCCGCAAGCCGTTGTCCGGCAGCTTGGCCGTCTGAACGCAGGCGGACGGGCTGCGGTTTAAGGCTGCTCTGCCTCTGCGGCGGCATCGGTGCGGAGCACGGCCTGCACCACGTCTTCTACTGTGCGCACGCTGCGGAAATCTTCGGCTTTCAGCTTGCGGCCGGTTTCGCGCTTGATGTGGTCGATTAAATCAATGGCATCAATGCTGTCGATTTCCAAGTCTTCATAAAGATTGGTGTCGGGTTTGATGCGCTCGGGCTCGATTTCAAACAAATGCACAAGGGCGTTGGTGAGAATGGTGCGGATTTCCTGCTCAGTCATGGTCGGCTCCTTTATGCCCGGCGGCTGCGGATAAAACCGGCCAGGGTTTGAACGCTGGCAAAATGTTCGCGCAGGTTGTCTCTTTCGGCATCAAGCTGCAGGCCGAAGGTTTTCTGCACCGCCAGGCCGAGCTCCAACGCGTCTACCGAATCCAGCCCGAGGCCGTCATCGCCAAACAGCGGCGCATCGGTTTCGATTTCTGCCGCGGTGATGTCTTCCAAACCGAGGCTTTCGATAATCATTTGTTTGATTTGGGTTTCGAGGTTCATGTTGTTTCCCGTGTGAAATAGTCCTGCAAATAAGCGTTCAACCGCCGCGCGGCAATCGGCAGCGGCTTTTCGGCCAGCCATACCTGCGGGTCGATATCATCGCCTACAGTGATGTCGTAATGGACAGTATGCGGTGGAATTTTATACCACGGCTGACCCTTTTTAAAATTGGGCGGGTTCATTTTGATGCACACCGGGGTGATCACCCGGGCGCTGCGCAACCCTATCGACACGGCTCCGCGGTGCAGTTTGATTTTCCCGTCCCAGCCGGTGCGCGTGCCTTCCGGGAAAACCAGCAGGCTTTGGCCGCTTTTCAACACAGCATCTGCTTCTTCCATCATTTCCAGCGATTCATCGTTGGGTATGTAGCCCGATGCAATAATCTGGTTTCTCATCAAAGGGTGGTCGATTAAATCTTTTTTCACGATGCAGTTGGTTTCGGGCACGCGCCCCACCAATATCACCACATCGAGCAGCGACGGGTGGTTGGCCAATATCAACTGCCCCGGCCTGCCGAGCTTTTCTGCGTCGTTGAACTGGATGCGCAGCACCCGCGAGCATTCCAAATAACCCGCAAACCATCTCCATACCCTGCTGATTATCCGCCGTGCCTGCTTTTGCTGCTTTGGGCTGCGGCGGCTTTTACGGGTGTAGGGCAGCAGCACGGCCTGAAACATCAGGCCGAACAGGCCGAAGAGTATAAAACCGGCCAGGGTGGCCGAAAACCTCAAACATTTATCCGCCATTTCTGCACCACAACCAGCTTTGCCGGGGATAATTGCGCTGCTGCCTTGCCGTACCCGAAAGCATAAAGCGTATCCAGTCGAGCGCGCCCCAATAAGGGTCTTGCGGGGCATCGGCCGCATCTTGGCAGACCAGCCGGTAATCCCCGCCCGGGGCCAGCACCATGGCCAGCGCATAGGGAAACGGCGCACGCTCGGCGGCCACAGGGTAACCGGCCGACAGCGGGTCATCTGCCGCAATCAGCAAAACGGACGGCACACCTTCTGCCAGCAGCGCGCAACACTCGGCCAGGGCGTTTTCAAAGCCGCCGCTGCCCAAAGCCAGCGCGGTATGCTCGCGCATATCTGAGCGCAACACCGACCATAGGCCGGGCAGCGCGTTGTGAACCGATAATCCGAATGAAGTCGGCGACACGGTTTTATCGCGCCACAGCTGCAACCATAGTTCAAAGCTGCGGTTGATTTCGCCGTCGTGGGAGGCATAAACCAACGGTGCATCGGGAAAACGCTCCGCCAAATCCCAGCCCGCCTCGCACATCAGCCTGGCCGGGAAATTCAAACGGCGGCGGCCGGCGGCAGGCAGAAAGGCGGTGCCGGGGCGGTAATCCGGCAGATCGGCCGCAATCTGCGGGCAATGCGCCCACTGCCGCCATTGCGCTTCTTGCGCCATTTTGCTGCTCAATGCCCGCCAGGCAGCGATATTGAAAGAAAAATGAACATAACCGGCCATATTGAAACATCGTTTTGCACAATAACAATGCATATTCTAACCGACAACGGGCCGTCAATTCTGCAAAATATCAGGCCGTCTGAAATATAGCCGCCGAAGCGGCCTGCCGGCACCTTTGCAACATTCAAAGCGTCACAAAAAGTTTATTTGCCGTTACCGGCTCCGCCAGCCCGCGCAGACGGGAAACATCGCGTTCGGTATCCCGGCGTTGCCGCCCGAATATTTGTTTCAGCGGCATTTCAATATTTCCAGCCCGGATGCCCGCCGGCGGAGAATGGCGGTGTTCCGTTTTTCAGACGGCCTGAAGGGGTTTTGCAAAGCCCACGCCGTGCGCCTGCCGGCAGCGGCAGATATGGAAAAACACCTTGCAGCCGGTATTGCTGCAAGGTGTTGCTTTCAGACGGCCTCAAACCTCGGGCGGGGCGGGTCAGTCGGCAAACTGTTTTTTCATCTGCTCGCGCCGCTCCTGCGCTTCTACCGACAGGGTGGCGGTGGGGCGGGCCAGCAGCCGTTTGAGGCCGATGGGTTCGCCGGTGTCTTGGCAGAATCCGTAGTCGCCTTCATCGATGCTGCGGATGGAGGCCTGGATTTTGCCCAGCAGTTTGCGCTCGCGGTCGCGGGTGCGCAATTCGAGCGCGTATTCTTCTTCCTGCGTGGCGCGGTCGGCGGGGTCGGGAGCAGATTCGTGCTCTTGCAGATGGCCGGTGGTGGTGTTGGCATTTTCGATAAGCTCGTCTTGCAGTTTCACCAGCAATTCGCGGAAAAATGCCAATTGGCCGGCATTCATGTAATCTTCTTCGGGGCCGTTCCAGTTGAGGATATCTTGTTCGGTTAGTTTGGTCATGATGGTTCTTTCTTTCCCGGTTGTTTGAATGGCTTCGGCGGTTAAAGCCGTCCGTTGCGGCTTATTATTGGTTTTTCGGAAAATAGGCCTGCCCAGATTAGGCGCGCATCATAACACGGTTTTGCGGTTATGCCGCGCTTTCGCCCGCCGCCGTACGGCTGCTTGGTTTTCAGACGGCCTGTTTCTGCAGCTAACTTTTTGATAAATCAGTTCAACAACCACAAATTCAGCTTGGCCGTCAGCTGTGGCAGGATTGCACTGAGCCAAAACCACAGCATCAGCGCCAATATGCTGCCCGAAAAATCGTAGTGCCTGAATCTTAAAAAGACAAACGGCCGCGCCAATGGTTCAAAAATCCGGTGCAAAGATGCCTGTAAAGAAGCGTATGGGTTTTTAAAGCTCAATACCATTCTGAGCACCAGCCCCAGCAGCAGCACATAAGCGGCGGCTTTCAGAATGCCCAATACGGCGAAAAACAGGTTGGCGGCGATGATTTTGGTGCTGAAGCCGCCCGGCAGCACAATCAGGGCGGCCAGGGTGTAGGCTGCATAATAAAGCAGCACGGCGGCCAGCAGGCAGGCGCTGTCCCACCGCCCCAGCGGCGGGGCGGCTTTGCGCAGCGGCTTCACCAGCCAATCGGTGGTTTGCGTGCAGAATTGCGCCAGCGGGTGGCTGTAGTCGAGCCTTGCCCATTGCAGTAGACCGCGCGCCAAACATACTATCGCCAGGCCGTCTGCCGATAAAATCAATATTTGCGCAATCATGTTCAGACGGCCTTGAATTGTTGTGCGATTTCCCGGGAACGCGCCGCGCAGGCTTCAACGCCGGCGGCAACGGCTTCGGGGAGCCGGTGCGCGTTGAAGGCTTCGATGGCGGCAGCGGTGGTGCCGCCTTTCGAGGTAACGTTTTGCTGCAAGATACTGAAATCTTCTCCGCTTAATTCGGCAAGTGCCGCTGCGCCTTTGAAGGTGGCCAGGCTGAGGCGGCGGGCGGTTGCTTCGTCAAAGCCCTGCTGCACGGCGGCTGTTTGCAGAGCGTTCATCAGGTAGAACACATAAGCCGGGCCGCTGCCGCTGACGGCAGTGATGGCATGCATCTGCGCTTCGCTTGGCAGCCACACCGTTTCGCCCACTGCCGCCATCACGTTTTGGGCAAGGCGTTTGTCGGCTTCGCCGGCACCTTCGCCGGCAAACATACCCGAAACGCCCAAACCGACCCCGGCCGGCGTGTTGGGCATCACCCGCACAATGCGGCGGGTGCCGCCCAGACAGCGGCTTAAGGTATTGATGCCCAAACCGGCGGCCACCGACAACACCAGCGCGCCGTTGGTTTGCACATCTGCGCAGGCAGCCTGCATATCCTGCGGTTTGACCGCCAGCACCAACACGTCTTCTGCATTGAGGGCCGGCAGTTTTTCCGACACCCGCACGCCCAATTCACGCGCCAAACGTTCGCGTTTTTCAATACTGCGGTCGGCGATGCAGACGCGATAGCCGTCCTGCTTCACCAAACCGCCCGCAATGGCTTCGGCCATATTGCCGCCGCCGAGAAAATAAATATCCATACAATAAGGTTCTTTCACTTTATCAAATGGTTTTGCGCGGGTTTGAGGCCGTCTGAAAACCGCCGCTGCCAAATGTTAAAAAGGCTTTCAGACGGCCGGTTACCACCAGGTGTCTTCAGAGAGCGATGTCCGGTATAACCCTTGTTTTTCCAAACAGTCAAAACCTTCCTGCCCAAATGTTTCCAACAGGGGCTTGCGGGTGCGCCAGTCCAGCCCGCAGGCTTCAAATTTATCAATCTTTTTATAAAAATAGGCATTGCGGGCGGCATCGTAAGCATTGGCATCAATGGCCCGGCTCCCGTTTTCAAGCGGGGTGGCATAGTCATCGATAGAGGGATATGGTTCACCCTTAATCTTCCAAAAATCGATGGCGGCCGGTTTTTGAGGCCGGCACCAGCCGGACAGAGAATCACACCCATACCACCCCATCAGCTTGCAGCCTCCTGCCGCCAGACACAGCAACACCATCACACCGCGTTTCATTTCAACCCCTGCTTCCGAAAACCGCGCTGCCCACGCGCACATGGGTGGCGCCGCACGCCACGGCAATATCCATATCGGCCGACATGCCCATCGACAACACATCGGCGCGAACGCCCGCTGCATTCAAACCGGCCAGCAGTTGCTGCATTTTGCCGAACTGCTGCCGCAATGCCGCTTCGCTGCCGCCCTCGCCGGCCACACACATCAAGCCGCGCACAGTTAAATTCGGCAGCTTCGCCGTTTCGCAGGCCAACGCCACGGCTTCTTCGGGCGCCACGCCGTGTTTGGTCGGTCCGGCGGCAATGTTCACTTCGATGCACACCTGCAAAGGCGGCATTTCAGACGGCCTTTGCGCGCTGAGCCGCTGCGCGGTTTTCAGACGGCTTATGGTGTGCACCCAATGGGCGCGCTCGGCCACATATTTGGTTTTGTTCGACTGCACATCGCCGATGATGTGCCACACGATGCCGGGCAAATCGGCCAATTGCCCGGTTTTTTCATACCATTCCTGAATATAGTTTTCACCGAAATCGCGGCAGCCGGCGGCATACACTTCGCGAATATCGCCGGCGGGAAAGGTTTTGCCCACTGCAATCAGCTGCACGCTGCCCGCAGGGCGGTGTGCGGCGGCTTCGGCGCGGCCGATTCGGGCCAGCACGTTGCGGTAATTTTGTTGCAGGCTTGTCATGATTCTTTCCGTTTTTGGCACGTTAGCAAAAATAATTAAAATTTTACTTGGTTTAACATGAGTTATCTATTTAAAATAATGCACCGAAACAACCCGCCGCCGAAACTGGCAGCGGCCGTCTGAAAAATTTTAACTGAAAACGCAAGGCTACACATTATGCAGATTACCGACCTACTCGCTTTCGGCGTGAAAAACAAAGCGTCCGACCTCCACTTAAGCTCCGAGCTGCCGCCGATGATACGCGTGCACGGCGATGTGCGCCGCATCAACCTGCCCGAAATGGGCAGCGAAGAAGTGGGCAATATGGTTACTTCGGTGATGAACGACTACCAGCGCAAAGTGTACCAGCAAAACCTTGAGGTGGATTTTTCGTTTGAGCTGCCCAATGTGGCGCGCTTCCGTGTCAACGCATTCATGACCAACCGCGGCCCTGCGGCGGTGTTCCGCACCATTCCCAGCCATGTGCTTACGCTCGAAGACCTCAAAGCCCCGCGCATCTTTCAAAAAATTTCCGACAACCCGCGCGGCCTGGTGCTGGTTACCGGCCCCACCGGCTCGGGCAAATCCACCACGCTGGCGGCCATGATCAATTACATCAACGACACCCAGCCCGCCCACATCCTCACCATCGAAGACCCGATCGAGTTTGTGCACCAAAGCAAAAAGGCGCTCATCAACCAGCGCGAGCTGCACCAGCACACCCACAGCTTTGCCAATGCGCTGCGCTCGGCACTGCGCGAAGACCCCGATGTGATTCTGGTGGGCGAGATGCGCGACCCGGAAACCATCGGCCTGGCACTCACCGCCGCCGAAACCGGCCACCTGGTGTTCGGCACCCTGCACACCACCGGAGCGGCCAAAACGGTGGACCGTATTGTCGATGTGTTCCCCGCCGGCGAAAAAGAAATGGTGCGCTCGATGCTGTCGGAATCGTTGCGCGCGGTGATTTCGCAAACGCTGCTGAAAACCCGGGACGGCAACGGCCGCGTGGCGGCGCATGAAATTCTGGTGTCGACCGCCGCCGTGCGCAACCTGATCCGCGAAAACAAAATCGCCCAAATCAACTCGGCGCTGCAAACCGGCCAGGCGCACGGTATGCAAACGCTCGACCAAGCCCTGCAAAACCTCGTGCGCCAGGGCGTTATCAGCCCCGAAGTGGCGCGCAGCAAGGCGCAAAGTGCCGATCTGATTGTTTGATTGATTTGATTCTTTTCAGACGGCCGAATCCCCCACACGGCCATCAGGCCGTCTGAAACAACCGATACCGAAAAATCTCAGAGAAAACACCATGAGCGAATCCAACCAACTGCACAACCTGCTTTCCGAAATGGTGCAGGCTTATTCACAGAAAAACCAACCGCCCCATATCCCCACACCCGCCGAAATCGGCACCCGGCTGCACCCCCTGCTCGAGCGTATGTGTTCTGAAGCTGAACAGCGCGGCGCATCCGATATTTTTATCAGCGCGGGCTTTCCGCCTTCGATGAAAGTAAACGGCACACTCACACCGATGCCGCACAAGGCGCTCACCGGCTCGGATACGGCCGCCATCACCCAATCGACCATGAACGATGAGCAGCTCGAAGCCTTCAACCGCGATCTGGAATTAAACTATTCGGTGCAGTCGCGCAGCAACACCCGCTACCGCGTCAATGCCTATCACGAGCAGGGCCGCCCCGGCATGGTGCTGCGCCGCATCAACCCGCACATTCCCAGCATAGACGAGCTCTCGCTGCCGCCGAAACTCAAAGAGCTTGCCCTCACTGCGCGCGGCCTGCTGATTCTTGCCGGCCCCACCGGCTCTGGCAAATCCACCTCAATGGCCGCCATGATTGATCACCGCAACCAAAAAGTGCCCGGCCACATCATCACTATCGAAGACCCCATTGAATATCTCTACCAACCACGCCGCTGCATCATCACCCAACGCGAAGTCGGCATCGATACGTCCGATTGGAAGCTGGCCGTGCAGAGTGCCATGCGCCAGGCGCCCGATGTAATCTGTATCGGCGAAGTGCGCAGCGAAGCCAGCATGGAATACGCCCTGCAGCTTGCCCAAACCGGCCACCTGTGTGTGTTTACCCTGCACGCCAACAATGCCGCACAAGCCATCGAGCGCATCATCAACTTCTACCCCGAAGAACGCCAACCGCAAGTGTTGATGGATTTGGCACTGAACCTCACCGCCATCATCGGCCAGCGTTTGGTGATTAAAAAAGGCCGCGGCCTGCGCACCGCCGTTATCGACCTGCTGCTCAACAACCCCGCCATGCAGGATTTGATTTTCAAAGGAGAATTAATGGGCATCAAAGATTTGATGACGCGCTCGCTCGGAGAAGGCATGCAGACTTTCGACCAACACCTGTTCGAACTCTACACCACAGGCCAAATCGAATACAGCGAAGCCCTGCGCCAGGCCGACTCTGCCAACGACCTGCGCCTGCGCATCCAACTGCACGAAGAAGGCAACGACCCCGAACGCCTCTACGACCGCATCAGCGATTTAAATCTGATGTAACACAGGCCGGCACCCTTGCCGCATCCGGAGTGCTAGAGCTTCTGTTTCCCTTGCGCCATACCCGCCCCAATCCGGATATGGCGCGGATTTTTTAAATCCCGGTATGGGTTTGAGCAAACCCCGGGGGTGCTATAGTGAACCCCCTTCATTTTTGAGACTACGGCAGCAAAGCGTAACAACGGAAATAAAGGAAGCGCCCTATCCCCGCCGAGCCGTCTGAAAATACAGCATAGCCAACCCGATTTAAAATACAAGGCAATCCGCAGACAATACCAACCGTACAGCCAGATAAACCAATGCCGTAACCGTTTTATTTTAAATAACTGTTTTAAAAAAGTATCAGCTGCCACAACATAATGCAACGCCGGTGCGCCGGCTCCAAAAGAGCGTTTTTGATATGCCGGTTAAGCCGCAGAACCGCCCATACCACATCCTACCGTTCCCGGCTGCGCCGCCTTATTCCGCGCCACAGTGTTTTGCCGTATCTGCCATTCAACCACCCCGTAAACATTTCAGACGGCCTCAAGCCATGCCGGCACGAATCCCGCCTATTGCCTTGATTCCCCTCCAAACCGGGTCTGGCGCGGGCACCGCCGCCCATGAAAACCAACGCAAAACGGCACGCTGCAAACCATACCGGCCGCACAGCCGGGCAAACCGATGCCGCCGTTATTTGTTAAAGCAGAGGCTCTAAACTGGCAGAATAGCTCTGTCAGCCTGGAAAAATGAAATATAACACCAAGTTAAGTGACCATCAGCTCAAAAAATTATCAAGCATTTTTGTGTCGGTATAGAAGCCTCAAAACCACTTTGCCGACAGG
>NZ_JADGLG010000036.1:0-25395 GCF_015235335.1 Neisseria sp. 19428wB4_WF04 | reverse complement strand
ATGCATAACATCCAGGTTGGGCTCCGCTGTGTGATAAAGCGGAGCAGTTTATAACAAACGGAGAGTGGCTCAATTTTGGAGCACAACTCCCCGTTTCCCTGGCTCAGTTTTGCACGATATTTAACAACGGCCTTTGGCTACGGATTCGGAACTTCCTTCGCAAGGCAGCAAAGCGCGGAAGTCCTTAATTGAATCAATAGATTCACGATATTTATCCCATTCCTGCTTTAATCCAACAGCAGGGCATCGTCCGACACTTTCTCGCCGCGTGTCTGCTCAAACAAATCCAGCAAATCGGGAACGTCCATGCCGGTGCGGCGATCGCCTGCAACGTCCAACACCACTTTGCCGCGGTGCAGCATCACGGTGCGGCTGCCGTGGTCGAGCGCTTGGCGCATGGAATGGGTTACCATCATTGCCGTCAGCTTGTTTTCGGCGATAATCTGATCGGTAAGCTCTAATACAAACGCAGCGGTTTTCGGATCGAGCGCAGCGGTATGTTCGTCAAGCAGCAGGATTTTGCTCGGCTGCAAGCTGGCCATCAGCAGGCTCACGGCTTGGCGCTGGCCGCCTGACAGTAAGCCGATGCGGTCGGTTAGGCGGTTTTCCAAACCGAGTTTCAACACGGAAAGTTTTTCGCGGAATAATTCACGGTTGGCTTTGTTTAGGGCAAATTTCAGGCCGCGCCTGCGGCCACGCGAATAGGCCAGCGCCATGTTTTCTTCTATGCTCAGTGCTTCACAGGTGCCCGCTAGAGGGTCTTGAAATACGCGCGCTACCAAATGGGCGCGTTTGTGCGCGGGCAGGCGGGTAACGTCTTGGCCATTGATTTGGATACTGCCGCTGTCTGCCAATAAATCACCGCTGATGGCGTTGAGAAAAGTGGATTTGCCCGCGCCGTTGCTGCCGATAACGGTTACAAATTCGCCGCTTTGAATGTGTAGGTTCATGCCGCGCATGGCGGGGTTTTCAATCGGCGTGCCCGCGTTGAAGGTAACTTTCAGATTATCGGCGCGCATCATGATGTGGCTTTCCTTGTAAGCGATCGTTTAACCGCCGGCAGGCGCAGGGCGATTACTACCAATACGGCGGTAATCAGGTTTAAATCGGTCGGGCGCACGCCCAAACTTTGCAGAAATTCGTTGCCCAATGCAAAGGCAATCAGCAGGCGGTACACCAGCGCCCCCACAACAGCGGCCAACGTGATAAAGATAATGCGCTTACTGCTCAGCAGGTTCTCGCCGATAATCACCGCAGCCAAACCGATAACGATGGTTCCGATGCCGCTGGCCAAATCGGCACTGCCTGTGGTTTGGGCAAACAGTGTGCCGCCCAAGGCAATCAGGCCGTTGGAAATCGCCATACCCAACACCACCATTTTAGAAGCCGCTACGCCCTGCGCCTTGGCCATACGCGCGTTTACGCCGGTTGCGCGCATGGCCAAACCGGTTTGGGTGTTGAAAAACCAATCGAGCAGCAGCTTGGCGGCAATCACGAAGCCGGCAATAATCAGCGGCTGCACCCAAAACTGGTTGCTGAAATCGGCGGCCACAAACGGCTCAAACACGCTCGGCGCTCCAATGAGCGGGATATTGGGTGTGCCGCCGGTAATCCGCAGATTAACCGAATACAATGCCACCATCACCAAAATGCTGGCCAGCAGCGGCAGAATTTTCAACGACACATTCAGCCACGCCGTTACCATGCCTGCACAGGCACCCGCCGCCGCACCTGCCAGACAGGCAAGCCACGGGTTAACGCCCGAACCCACGCATACGGCAAACACCACTGCCCCTAAAGGAAAGCTGCCATCGGCAGTCAGGTCGGGAAAATCAAGAATGCGGAACGAAATCAGCACGCCCAGTGCCACCAGCGCATAAATCAAGCCGGCTTCGATGCCGCCGAAAAAAGCGATCAGGCTCATAATTTGGTCAAACTTTCTTTCCGGTCTAGCCGCGTTTTCAGACGGCCGTCTGAAAACACAATCAGCCAACCTTCACGGCCGGCCAATCGTTTATCAAACTGAATCCATCGGTTACTCTTGCACTTCTTTAGCCTGCCCGAGCAAATCCTCCGGCAGTACCGCCCCTGTTGCGGCAGCATTCTTTTTGTTTAAAAACAAATCTAAAGTTTCCATGCGGGCTGATGGAATTTCTCCCGCTTTTTTACCGTTTAAGATTTGGAACACCATATCGCCGGCCTTCCTGCCCAAATCATAATAGTTCACCCCCAAAGCAGCCGCCGCGCCACGCTTGACAGAATCGGTATTCGAAGCAACCAAGGGTTTTTTCATTTCAACGGCGGCCTTATACATAGATTCGTAAGAAGCAACCACATTGTTGTCGGGCGAAGTGTAAAGCAAATCGACTTTGCCGTTTAAGCTGCGCGCTGCGGCCAGCACATCGGCAGAACGTTGCGCGGGTGCTTCCACTACGTTAATCCCTTGGGACGGGAGTTTGGCTTTCAACTGTGCTAAAACAGTGGTGGAATTCACCTCGCCGGGGCTGTAAACATAACCCACATTTTTCACCGCAGGCACGAGCTTTTTCATCAAATCGATTTGCGGTTCCAACGGTAGTTCGTCAGAAACACCGGTTACATTGGTATTGGAAGCCTCCCAGCCCGGAACCAGCTTCGCTGCCACAGGGTCGGTAACACCGGCATAAACCACGGGAATGGTTTTGGTTGCAGCCGCCATAGATTGTGCGCTTGGTGTCGAAACCGCCACAATTACATCAGGGTTGCTCCCTGCGAATTTCTTGGCAATCTGCGCGGCATTGGCGGTGCTGCCTTGCGCGCTTTGAAAATCAACCGTCAGATTTTTGCCTGCTTCATAACCCTTGTTTTTCAATTCGTCCAGCACGCCTTTGCGGACCGCATCCAGTGCCGGATGCTCCACAATCGCCGTGATGGCGATTTTTTTATTGCCGGCGGCAGCCGAAGTGTCTGCCGGCGCAGCAGCTTGCTCGGCAGGGGAACAGGCGGCCAGCAGCCAAGCCGCTGCGGCACTTAAAACATATTTTTTTGAAACATATTTTTTTGCAGATTGGTGGTTCATTAGGAACTTTCTTAATTAATGAAGCTGGCTGTTGGACAAACTGTGCAATGGTATTTTAATTTTTTTAAAAAATCACTGCCCGCATTGACGTGCAACCGCAAATCAGCCCCATTAAAATAGATTTATATTTTAAAATATTGTTAAATATTAAGTATAAATACTAAATAAATGGTTTTTAACCAAATAAAATTATAACCATAAGTTTTCTTGAAGGTAAATATGGTTATCTTCCGGGCCGCCGATATGCAAGCCAAACAGAGAGGCCGTCTGAAGATATTCAGACGGCCTCTCTGTAAATTTGGTGAGAAATCTGATTTACTTTCCCGATTGGCCGAGAAAGTAGCCTGCAGCAATCAAAAAAACCACCGCCAGCACAATACCGCCGGCAATCAGCACCTTTTCACCTTTAAACCAAGTCATCCAACGCCACGCGCCCAGCTCCTTTTCCATTTTCTCGTTGAGTTCCGCACGTATCTGTTTGCGCAGGCGTTTTTCTTCGGCCAGTTTTTCCAACTGCATACGGTGGGCAATTTCCTGCTGCTTCTTATGTTCAAAAGCTACTTTTTCCTCCCACTCGATGCGTTTGCGCGCAATAGCGGCCTCGGTAGCGGTTGCAAAATGCAAACGGCAGGTGGGGCACTCCGTGGTTTCTTCGGGATTATCGATCATAGTGCGGCACACCGGACATTGATCGAAAATAGTCTGAACCTTATCCTCTTCTATTTCTTCCGGCAACAGCTCGAGCGAGTGGCGGATAATCACATCCAACCCCAAATAACTGAAATATTGCTGGGCGTTTTCACGTTCGTCTTTGGTGCAGTTTTCCGCAATAATAGCCTGAGAACGCTCGGCCAATGCCTGAATCAGGTCATTGGCTTCATTTTCCGGCAGGTTCTCGAGCAGGCAGGCGTTGATACGCTCGCTGTCGATACCGGGCGGATAAGACACATAAACATCATAGAGTTTCTGTTGGCTCATTGTTTTTCCGTTACATCTATTTCTAAAAACAGCTCAGACTTTAAATCTCTGGCAATACTTTTTTATTTTTTAAAAAACCAAATCTTGGGTAAATTCAGTTTATTAAGCTGCTAACACGTATCAATATGTAGATATCGAGATTATGCGATTGTAGCAGCTTTGTCAGCCGCCTAGATACAAACGGCATTTATTTGCGATTAAATCAAATGCTGCTCCGTTTTTCAGCACTGCTGTTTCAGCCCGTATGGCTTATTCAAAGATACTTTGAAAAAGTAATGCTTAAAATTATAAATTAAGCATATATATTTCTGTGGATTATTTCGCCCTTACAACTTGCCGCAGGCAACAGAAATTGATTTAACACAAAGCCGAAACCTCCGATTTTTCTGTTTTCAGGCTTGTAGGCGCGATTATGGTGTCGGAAATCAAACAGAAAATGATGAACCGCAGCCGCAGGTGGTGGTTGCATTCGGGTTGCGGATAACGAATTGCGAACCTTGCAGGCTTTCGGTGTAGTCGATTTCCGCGCCCAGCAAATATTGATAGCTCATTGGATCTACTAAAAAAATTAAGCCGTTTTTTTCGATTTCAAAATCATCATCGTTTTTGATTTCATCAAAAGTAAAGCCGTATTGAAAACCTGAGCAACCGCCGCCGTTCACAAAAACACGCAGTTTCAAATCAGGGTTGTTTTCTTCGGCGATTAAGTCGGCCACTTTGGCGCAGCAACTTTCGGTAAAGATGATGGGGGTTTCTTCTGACATGATGTGCTTCCTTGATTGTGATAGTTTGCAGCTATTGTCGCGCAAACGGGCTGCTCAAGCAAGTTAGGGCGGTGGCCGCGATTTCAATATATTACAAAGCCGGTTAATGCTGTTTTTACCCGCCGCCCAAGTTGGTCGGAAAAGCTCAGGCCGTCTGAAAACACCTGCTTTAACGCCAGCCTTGCAGGTTGCGCTCCACCAGCGAGGTTAAGGCATCCATCCATACCGTATCGGTATTCAGGCAGGGGATATACCGGTATTGGCGGCCGCCTGCTTCATGAAACTGCTCACGGCCGGCAATGGCAATTTCTTCCATTGTTTCGAGGCAGTCGCTGACAAAGCCCGGGCAAAACACATCCAAATCAACCACGCCCTGTTGGGGCAGGCTGTCAAACAGTTCCTGCGTGCCCGGCCCCACCCATTTGGCTTTTCCAAACTGGCTTTGGAACGAAACCACATAATCGTTTTCGCCGATCGACAAAGCCTCTGCCAACAAACGGGCGGTTTCGCGGCATTCATGGGGATAGGGGTCGCCGTCATCGCTGTTTTTCTGAGGAATGCCGTGAAAACTCAGCATCAGTTTGCCGCCCCGCCCGTGCTGCGCCCAATAAGATTCGACATGCTGCTTCATGGCGGCGATATAGCCTGCATCGTTATAAAAACGCGACACAGTACGCACACTCATTTGGTTGCGCTGCCGTAACAGTTCGCCAAACACTTTGTCGAGCGCCGCGCCCGTGCTGGAGGCAGCATATTGAGGATAGAGCGGCACAACCAGCACCTGCGCCACTCCCTGCGCTTTCAGTTCACGCAAAACCTGCGGCACACCGGGATTTCCGTAGCTCATGGCATGGCGCACGACGATATCCGGCAGCCGCTGCCCCAGCAGAGCCGCCTGCCTTGCTGTATAAACAGCCAACGGCGAGCCTTCCGGCAGCCACACCTTCTCATAACCGTGGGCACTTTTTTTCGGACGCAGGGTCAGCACCACACCGTGCAATATCGGCTGCCATAAAGGTTTGGGCAACTCAACCACGCGGTGGTCAGACAAAAAATCACGCAGATACGGCTTCACCGCCGCAGCTGTCGGCTTGTCCGGTGTGCCGAGATTCATCAGCAACACAGCGGTTTTGTTTTGCTCCCCGTAAGGCAGGGCGGGTTCGGGTAAAAAATTCGGCATAGTATTTATCCTGTTTTTCAGACGGCCTATTGTGTTCCCAATCTTTTTTCAGACGGCCTAAGGCTGTTAAATTTGCGGCATTGTGCCGTTTTCCAAGGCTTGCCTGCCCGCTCCGCATAGCCAAAACCTTTTAAAGCCAAGGACGCACCGCCCCAATTCAGGCACCGCCGCTGCCGGCAGCGTGATCGGCCATTCAGACGGCCTGAGCAGATTTTGCAAAGATTCCGGCCAATAATAAATATTTGTTCGATATAAGGCAGCCATGCCGCACCTCAAACACCATTTTTATAGCGAATCGCCAAGGCAAACACAAGGCGGCAAACCACAGAGAGCGGCAAGTATCGTGAACCTGCTTCATTTCTGTTACCGCGTTGCTGCGGTTTGCCGCCCAAAGAAATGGTTTTACAAGCTGCCCAAGCAGCAACAAAACCTATTTCATATAGTAGTACTGCGAGACCTGAAACCTGCCGCCTCATACCGAAAATCATGCAGATTCAATAATATAGTTCATATATCGTGCAACACATCCTGCCGGCTCTGCCGGTATGCCAAGGCAGGCAGCGATGCAACCCAAACCGGCCGGTCAACGATAATAACAAAATAACAGCCGTTTGCTTTATGCGGCAAACACTGCACCGCCCCAAGCCTGTATGCCGCCGAGTAAAACGCCGTAGCGCAACAGTTTGCCCGCCGTCAAAGCCAGGCCGCACTTCCAAGCATTCAGGCGCAGCCAACCTGCGGCAAGCGGCAGGCCGTCTCCCACAACAGGCACCCAAGCCAAAAGCAGCATCCAAATACCGTATCGGCTCAGAAACTGAAATATTTTTTCAGACGGCCTTCGCTTATCGGGCAGCAGCCTGCCCATACCATACGATAAAATACTGCCCGCCGCGTTGCAAACGCCCGCCACCAACCACGCACCCAACCAAGATTCAGGATGGCGGATAACGAAAGCAGTAAAAGCGGCTTCAGACGTGCCCGGCAAAATGGTGGCGGAAGTAAAAGCAGACGCAGCCAAAGCGGCATAAAGCCAAAACAATTCCATAGTCGGCACGGCCGGAAAAATGCGTATTGTAATGCAAAGCATCCTCCAACCAACGCTTTTTTACCGCACCGCGCGGCATTCCCCTACCTGAATGATTTGTGTACCGTTAAACCGCCATAACCGCCTTCTGTACACCTCCTATTGCCCCAATCTGCGGTTTTGTGAAAATAACCAAAATTTATTCGGATTTTTGTTAAAACGCTGCCGGACTGCAAGAACAACCACGTCTAGGCCGTCTGAAAAATATTTGTTTATGCAAAACCAACCGATAAATTCAGGTCGAGCTTCGTTAAAAAACGATAAACAATGTTTTCCGTTACACAACAAAATAAACAACCAAAAGATGCGTCAATGTTATTTGACAAATGGAAAAGTGGTAAATATACAACATCATATATTTATGAAATCAGATAAAAACCACATCTTGCCGGTATGCCTGCATAACTGGCACACTATTAACCCATGCGTTAAAACGCAGATACAACTATCTGCATACTTTTGTATTTTATGAAAATAAAATAAAACACCCCAAATGCCGCCATCTTCATTACCAACCGATTTCGCTTAAAAGGCGGCTTACCCTATCCGGAATATTCCGACAACCTTTACACCCGTATTTAACCGTTTATCTAAAAAACAATCACAAGTGTAATTTATTTGGCATAATTATTTTGTTAAAAAATGTATTTTTTAGATAACTTATGAAACGACCGCTTTTTGTAACGGTTCTTGCTTGGTTCTTAATCGTTTCTTCGGCATTATGCACCCTGGCCATGCTGGCAACCGGACACAACCCCGAAATGCAGGAAATTATCTGCCACATTCCGTTTCCGATAGGCATTTATACTTATACCGCCGCATATTCGGGATCAATGCTGAACACCCTGGCCGGCACAGCCATGCTGCATGCCAAAAACTGGGGGCGGTGGCTGTATGTGGCCTATGGCACGGCAGGCATCATATTTAATCTGTCGGTGTCACCCAACCAACCCATGCTGCTTTACGGAGTGGTGCTTTTTGCCTGCATCGTGTATTTTTTGTTCCGCTCCCGTACACATTTTTATTTTCAAACTTCCGGTGGAATAGGTAATGCGTAATTTCTTGAGTATGATATTTTTCTGTGGCGCCGTTTTCTGTTTTTATATGCTGGGGCTGACCGCCTTTATTTCCACCCAAACCATTGTGGACAAATGGTCGGCTTTATTGGCTTTTTCAGCAGCAGCCGCCGTGTTGGCGGCTATCGGCTTGACCATCGCGCGCTTCAAAAACTGGCGGCTGAAAACCGGCATGATGCTGCTGTTTTCATGCCTGGCCGTATGCAGCGTGATGTTTGTGATTTTAGCGGCACCCGCCACTCCGATTATGGCAGGAGCCGGTAACATCATGCAGCTTAAAGATTTCGGCGATTACCAAACCGGCGGCACAATCCTGTTTTTACTGCTCACCACTTCATGCGTTTTAGTAATCCGGCACACCCGCATATCCAAACTTAAAAACAGAATTGCCGAGCTCAAGCAGCGTATCCAACGGCTTTAACTCCGATAAAACGACTGCCAGCGGACAGAAAAACAACTAAATAATTACATGAACTGTACTTAGATTAGCAGTTATGTCCACCCAGAAAAATGAAGATAACAAACTGTAAACCAAGCAAAGACGAAGTTTTTGACGGTTCCATTGAGCTGGATGAAAGTTATTTAGGCGGACAACGTAAAGGAAAACACGGTCACAGAGCTACAAGTTAAAGTTGCCGTCTTTGGTATTATGCAACGTAACGGCAAAATTTTTATCGTATCGTAGTTGAAAACACCAAGAGAAATACTTTGCTTCCTGTTGTTAAAGCCTGACAACATTGTCTGTACCGATTGTTATAAAAGCTGTGATGTGCTTGATGTTGGGTGGATTTACCCATCACCGTATCAATCATTCGCAGATCTTCTGCAGACCGTCAAAACCATCTACAGCATTGAAAATTTCCGAAATCAGACAAAGCGCGTTCTACGAAAATATAATGGAATTGTCCGTCAATCCTTTCCGTTACTCTTGAAAGAGTGTGAATTTCGTTTTAACTTTGGCACGCCCAAAGAGCAGTTAAAAGTTCTACGGGTTTGGTGTGGTATTTGGGGATAATCTAATACAGTCCCCTAATTCAATCAAAAATTCAAATTGCGCCGGGGTTATGGTTCAGAGTTAGAGAAAACCTGGCAAAGACTGTCTGAAACTTTAAAACCGTCAAACGCCAAAACACCTGTTTTCTATGCCGAAAGCGGGTATTTTGATATAATCCACGGTTTTTAAAAACCGCAAAACCTCTACTTAAGGATAATCAACATGGGCTTTTTGCAAGGTAAAAAAATCCTCATCACCGGCATGATTTCCGAGCGTTCTATCGCTTACGGCATTGCCAAAGCCTGCCGCCAACAAGGTGCGGATCTGGCGTTTACCTATGTGGTGGACAAACTGGAAGAACGTGTGCGTAAAATGGCTGCAGAATTGGGCTCCGAACTGGTGTTCCGCTGCGATGTGCAGAGCGATGAAGAAATCGCGCAAACCTTCGCCGACTTAGGCAAAGCGTGGGACGGCCTGGACGGATTGGTTCATTCTATCGGTTTTGCTCCACGCGAAGCCTTAGACGGCGATTTTCTAGACAGCATCAGCCGAGAAGCCTTCAAAATCGCCCACGAAGTTTCCGCCTACAGCCTGCCAGCGCTGGCCAAAGCTGCCCGCCCGATGATGCAGGGGCGCAATGGTTCGATTGTCGCACTCACCTATCTGGGCGCAGTGCGCGCGATTCCTCACTACAACGTGATGGGCATGGCCAAAGCCAGCCTGGAAGCAGGCATCCGCTTTACCGCTGCCTGCCTGGGCAGGGAAGGCATACGCTGCAACGGCATTTCTGCCGGTCCGATTAAAACCCTGGCCGCCTCGGGCATTGCCGATTTCAGCAAACTGCTCGGCCATGTGGCCTCGCACAACCCGCTCGGCCGCAACGTTACCATCGAAGAAGTGGGTAACACCGCCGCCTTCCTGCTCTCCGACCTGGCCTCGGGCATTACCGGCGAAATCACCTATGTTGATGGCGGTTACAGCATCAATGCCCTCAACGATCCCGAAGAAAAGGCCTGAGCCCGTCCAATACGGGATTCAGGTCTCGGTAGCCGCTTGATTAAACTATCCGGGTTTTTGGGTTGGTTCATTTCGGGCAGTTATTCTCGGCAGCGGGCAAAAGGCCGTCTGAAAACTGCAGCAATACTGTTTTGTGTTGCCGTTTTTTTCAGACGGCCTTTTCTTTTCAAATGGCCTGCTTTCAGACGGCCTGAAACCTTTGCAAAACTCATCAGGCCGTCTGAAATATTCAATTATCGTCATTCCCGCGCAGGCGGGAATCCGGCCTTAAAACCATCAAGTGTTTTATTTCAATAACTTACAAAAAACGACTGGATTCCCGCCTGCGTGGGAGCGCAGCGGACTTCAAAACCAATGACGGGATTTAAGCATTTCAAACAGTATTATTAAGGGTATTTTTGCAAGGTCTCGGCATTTATTGCCTGCTCCGGCAAAGACGGGCGGGCGTTAGGAAACCGCAAACGCGGCCGGTCAAATTATAGTAAACTTGCTTCCTTTAGTTTGCGTTCACGCCAAGCCATGACTGTTTTCATCCCCACCGACCGCGAAACCGCCGAATGGCGCAACGAAAGCACACAGAAGCCGCCGCAACGGGCGGTTTATCTGCACGAATGCGGCGCAGCTGCGGTTTTGAAGCAGGCTTATGCAGACACGGCTACGGTGTGGACGGGCGATTTCCACAATGCCAAGCAGGTGTTGGCGGCGGTACAAAAGCGCGTGCGCAAGCCCGCTGCCCGGCAGGCGGAGATTCAGACGGCTTTTCACCGCCACCGTATGCGGCAGGCGCAAACCAGCCGTGTGCTGAATATGCTGGCGGTGGAAATCGGCGCGGGGTTTGCGCTCGAGCTGCCGCGCGCGCCGGATGTTCGCAGCGCACTGGCCGATGTGTACAGCAGGCCGAACAGTAAGCCTTTCCTGCTGCCGCTCAATCAATTGCTGGGTTTTATCGGTGCGCACGAGTGGCACAAAAAAGGCGTGTTCGTGCCGGAGCTTGATGCCGCCGTTTATGTGCCGTTCGGTGTGTTTTCACCGCTGCGCGGCGAATATCTCAGCCTGATTGCCCGCGCGCCGCTGCCCCAACCTTGCGAAAGCGCGTTCGATATCGGCACGGGCTCGGGCGTGATTGCCGCCCTGTTGGCCGCGCGCGGCATTCCCTGCATCACCGCCACCGACAATAATCCGCGCGCCGCCGCCTGCGCCCGCGCCAATATTGGGCGGTTGGGATATGGCGGGCGCGTGCAGGTTGAAGAAACCGATTTGTTCCCGCAGGGGTGCGCCGATTTAATCATCTGCAATCCGCCGTGGCTGCCCGCCAAACCCACTTCCGCCGTTGAAACCGCGCTTTACGATCCCGGCCACGCCATGCTGAAAGGCTTTTTAAACGGCGTGCGCGAACGGTTGAACCCCAACGGCGAGGCATGGCTGGTGATGTCGGATTTGGCCGAACACCTGCACCTGCGCGAGCCGGATTTTCTGCAGCAATGCTTTCAAGCGGCCTCGCTGGCCGTGGCGGGCGTTCTGCAAACGGCGCCCGCGCACCGCAAGGCCGCCGATGCCGCCGACCCGCTGGCATTCGCGCGCAGCAGGGAAACCACCAGCCTTTACCGTTTGAAAGCAGTTTTATAGTGGCTTAGATTTAACATGTACAGCGTTGCCTCGCCTTAGCTCAAAGAGAACGATTTTGTAAGCCGCTGAAGCGGCAACAGAATCGGTTCCGTACTACCTGTACTGTCTGCGGCTTCGTCGCCTTGTCCGTGTTAAATTTCAGCCACTATTGAATTTCCATCAAAAACCGTTGCGCAACGGTTTGTAGGAACGGCAGAAATCCATTACTATCCCAAGCAAACCGTTGTCGTTCAGAAGGCCGTCTGAAACCCACCAAGAAAGCAACCACCATGAACCTCAAAAACCGCCACTTTCTGAAACTGCTGGACTACACCCCCGAAGAAATCGAATATCTGCTCGATCTTGCCGCCGAGTTGAAAGCCGCCAAAAAAAACGGCAGCGAAAAGCGCAGGCTGACGGGTAAAAATATCGCGCTGATTTTTGAGAAAACCTCTACCCGCACCCGCTGCGCGTTTGAAGTGGCCGCCCACGACCAGGGCGCAAACGTTACCTATCTCGAGCCGGCAGCCAGCCAGATCGGCCACAAAGAAAGCATCAAAGACACCGCCCGCGTGTTGGGGCGTATGTATGACGCTATCGAATACCGGGGCTACGGCCAGGAAATCGTGGAAGAATTGGCCGAATATGCCGGCGTGCCCGTGTATAACGGCCTGACCAACGAGTTCCACCCCACTCAGATTCTGGCCGATATGCTCACCATGCGCGAACACTGCCGCAAGCCGCTGCGCCAAACCATCTATGCCTATGTGGGCGATGCACGCTACAACATGGGCAATTCGCTGCTGTTGGGCGGTGCCATTCTCGGCATGGACGTGCGCATCGGCGCACCCCGCCATTTGTGGCCGTCTGAACAATTGATTGCCAAAGCCCGCGCCACCGCCGAGAAAAGCGGCGCGCGCCTGCTCTTAACCGAAAACCCCCAAGAGGCGGTTAAGGGCGCGGACTATATCCACACCGATGTGTGGGTGTCGATGGGCGAGCCCGAAAGCGTGTGGAAAGAGCGCATCGAACTGTTGGCACCCTATCAGGTGAACGCCGCGCTGATGGCGGCCTCGGGCAACCCCGATGTAAAATTTATGCACTGCCTGCCTGCATTTCACAACAGCGAAACCGAAATCGGCAACCATATCCGCCAAACTTTCGGCATGGACGGCGTGGAAGTAACCGAAGAGGTGTTTGAAGGCCCTGCATCGGTGGTGTTCGATCAGGCCGAAAACCGTATGCACACCATCAAAGCCGTGCTGGTGGCCACGCTGGCCTAGCATCAGAAAGCTGCCGCGCGGCCGAAACCGGAGCCTTTATCCTACGGCTTTGCGTAAGTGCATCTCCTGCAAACGCGAAACCCCTTTGGCACACACTGGAGGGGTTTTATCATGCACACCGTTTCCACACCACCAATTCCGTTTTCCACCTTCCCGAAAAACGCCGCACCGTCCGGCCCGCAAAAAAACCAACGGCACACGGGGAAGCTCTCTGCATGTTCAGTGCAAGGCGGCAAGACGCTTATTCTTGTTACGGCATTGCCCGAAAGGCCGTCTGAACAAACAGGCCGAAACCTTGGCTAAAATACCCTTAGCCGTCTGAAAATGCTTAGGCTCCATCATTCCCGCGCAGCAGACTTGCAAACTCATAATAATGGTTGAATATTGGTGGTTGAATGTTTCAGACGGCCTGAATAAATTTTGCCAAGGCCTCAGGCCGTCTGAACTCCTACCCTTTGGATCATCCCTTTATTTTGTTACCGCGGTGCCGCACCCGGCAAAAAGGCCGGTTTTACCGGCCGCCCAAGCGGTAACAGAGTCGGTTTCATGCTTTCTTCACCGCCTGCAGGGTGCGTTGTACCGCATTAAAACCGCTCATTACCGTCCGAAACCCTTTACAAAATATTCTGCAAAACCCCAGATAGCACCAAGCATCCGAATATAAGAATGCACCCCTTTGCGCGGGGTGCATTCCATCAAGAAAAGGCCGTCTGAAAAACCTTTCAGACGGCCTGACGGTTATTTCGCGGCCTGATAAGCCTTGTCGGCTTCTTCAAATTTGTTTTCCATTTCTTTGGAAACCCTGCCCATCAGCGATACGGCCACAATGGCAATGAAGCAGGCGATAAAGCCGGGCACGATTTCATAAAGGCTGCTGCCGGTTAAGGGCTTCCAAGCCACCACGGTAACGGCACCGGCAATCATGCCCGCCAACGCGCCGGCGGCGGTCATGCGCTTCCAGAACACCGACAAAATCACCACCGGGCCGAACGCGGCGCCGAAGCCCGCCCAGGCGTAAGACACCAGCCCCAGCACTTTGCTCTCGGGGTCGGCAGCGATGATGATGGCAATCACGGCCACGGCCAGCACCATAATACGGCCTATCCACACCAATTCCTGCTGCGGCGCGTTGGGGTGAAGAAAGCCTTTATAAAAATCTTCGGTGATGGCACTCGAACACACCAGCAGCTGGCACGACAAGGTGGACATCACGGCAGCGAGAATGGCCGAAAGAATCACGCCGGCAATCCACGGATTGAACAAAATGGTGGTCAGCGCGATAAAGATACGTTCGTTGTTGCCCGCCATTTCGCCTGCCTGTTCGGGGTGGCCGCCGAAATAGGCAATGCCGAAATAACCCACGGCACACGCGCCCGCCAAGCAGAGAATCATCCAAGTCATGCCGATGCGGCGGGCGGATACCAGCGATTTCACGTTTTCGGCCGCCATAAAGCGCGCGAGAATATGCGGCTGGCCGAAATAGCCCAAGCCCCATGCGGCAGTGGAAACAATGCCCATCAGGGTGGTGCCGGCCAGCAGGCTGCCGTATTCCTTGCCGGTGGCGGCGGCCACGCTCTGAATGGCGGCGTTCATTTCATCGGCACCGCCCAAAGCCAGATACACCATCACCGGGGTGATGATAAGGGCAAAAATCATCAGCGTGGCCTGCACGGTATCCGTCCAGCTCACAGCCAGAAAGCCGCCGATAAAGGTGTAGGCAATGGTTGCGCCCGCGCCCAGCCACATGGCCTGGGTGTAGGTTACGTCAAACAGGCTTTCAAACAGCCGCGCACCGGCCACGATGCCCGAAGCGCAATAAATCGTGAAGAAAAACAAAATGATGGCAGCAGAAATCACTTTCATCGCCCTGCCGCCCCCACCGAAGCGGTGAAAGAAATAATCAGGCAGCGTGAGCGCGTTGTTGTTGTATTCGGTGTGTACGCGTAGGCGGCCGGCCACCAAAAGCCAGTTGAAATACGCGCCCACGGTCAGGCCGATGGCAATCCACGCTTCGCTCAGACCGGAGGCGTAGATCGCGCCGGGCAGGCCCATCAGCAGCCAGCCCGACATATCGGACGCACCCGCCGACATCGCGGTAACGAAGCTGCCCAAACTGCGGCCGCCGAGAATATAGTCGTCAAAATTGCGGGTGGAAAAATACGCCGCCAAACCAATCAGCAGCACGGCAACCAGATAGATGCCGAAGGTAACGTACATCGGATTAAAAGCACCCATAAAAAACCTCTTTCTCAAAATATTTTTCTGAACAGGCCGTCTGAAACGGCAGCAACGGATACCGCATACTGCGGCCGATGATGCTGCGGCATTTAACCGCAAGCTGCCGCTTTGCGTCAAGACGGGTTGGAAGCGGTTAAGGCTTGAAAAGATGCGCTCTGCAACCGCCCGCACTGCGGGGCGTGTCCTGCCCTTTGTGCAGGCGGTGCGGGCTTGGCACCCACCCGTCCGCCCTCTGCCGCAACAGTATATTCCGCCACAAACCCGTTGCCGGCAACGGGCAGCCGAAGCGCGTGCCCACCGAATGCGGCGGGGTTCGCCCGTGCCGCCGCAAAGCGGCAAAACTCTGGTATCGGCGTGCGCTCAGGCAGCAGGCCCGCTTTATTTCGGCAGCGGGAGGCAGACCGCAGGCCGTTCAGACGGCACGGAACCGGTTCGACCGCCGATCGGGCGGCCTGCAAAACCGTTCTATTTGAGAGGGCTAAAAAGCAAGCAGGCTCAAGAAAAGGCAGACTGATGCGCGGCAACGCCGCAACGCAAATGAAGCGGGTTCACCATATCATCGCACCCGACCGGCCGGTATGAAGCGCAGAGCCCGACAGCAGCCGGCGGAGCAGGCCATGCCCGAAGCACCGCCGCAAGGCCGCGCCTGCTTTTCAGACGGCCTCTGCTATAATAACCGCCCACCCCACCCGAAAACAGGTATTCCCTTATGATGATACACCCGCAGTTCAGCCCCGAATTAATCAGCATCGGCCCGTTGGCGGTACGCTGGTATGCGCTCAGCTATATTGTCGGCTTCGTTCTGTTTATCTGGCTGGGAAGGCGGCGCATCGACCGGGGCGGCCAAGTGTTTACCAAAGAGATGCTCGACAATTTTCTCACCTGGGGCGTATTCGGCGTGATTCTCGGCGGTCGTTTGGGCTATGTTTTGTTTTACAAATTTTCCTACTATATGGAACACCCCGCCGATATTGTGAAAGTGTGGGAAGGCGGCATGTCGTTTCACGGCGGTTTTTTAGGCGTGTTGGTTGCCATGTGGCTGTTCGGCCGCAAATATAAAACCGGCTTTTGGCGCACGGCCGACTTTGTTGCCCCGCTGGTGCCGTTGGGTTTGGCCAGCGGGCGCATCGGCAACTTTATCAACGGCGAACTGTGGGGACGCATCACCGACATCAACGCTTTTTGGGCAATGGGCTTTCCGCAAGCCGCCTATGAAGATACCGCAGCCGCCGCCCGCAACCCGCAATGGGCAGAATGGCTCGCGCAACACGGTATGCTGCCGCGCCACCCCTCGCAGTTATACCAATTTGCGCTCGAAGGCATCTGCCTGTTTGTTGTCGTGTGGCTGTTTGCCCGCAAACCGCGCCCTGTCGGACAGGTGTCGATGGTGTTTCTAACAGGCTACGGTGTATTCCGCTTTACCGCAGAGTTTGCCCGCCAGCCCGACGACCACCTCGGCCTGCTCACGTTGGGCTTATCGATGGGGCAATGGCTGAGCCTGCCCATGGTTGTGTTGGGCATTGCCGGCTTTATCTGTTTCGGCAAGCGCAACGAGAAGGCCGTCTGAAAACCGCCCCGGCAGGCAGGCCGTTTCAGACGGCTCTTTATAAAAGCAGCAGCAGATTCCGCCGAGCCGGGCAACACCGTATCCTTTGCACGGATACCCACTCCACAACAGGCTGAAACACCATGCTTTTAATGATAGACAACTACGACAGCTTCACCTACAACATCGTGCAGTATTTCGCCGAACTCGGCCAAGATGTAGAAGTGTTCCGCAACGACAGCATCACCCTCGAAGAAATTGCCGCGCTCAACCCGCAGTATCTGGTTATCGGCCCCGGCCCCTGCTCGCCCAAAGAAGCCGGCATTTCCGTGGCTGCCATGCAGCATTTCGCAGGACGGCTGCCGGTGATGGGCATCTGCTTAGGCCACCAAACCATAGGCGAAGCCTTCGGCGGCAATATCGTGCGCGCGAAAACACTGATGCACGGCAAAGTATCGCCCGTGCATCATTTAAACAAAGGAATGTTCCGCAACCTGCCCGACCCCGTAACCTGCACCCGCTACCACAGCCTCGTTATCGACCGCCCCACCCTGCCCGAGTGCTTGGAAATCACCGCTTGGACCGATGACGGCGAAATCATGGGCGTGCGCCACAAAACGCTGCCCGTTGAGGGCGTGCAGTTCCACCCCGAAGCCCTGCTCACCGAACACGGGCATGAAATGCTGGATAATTTTTTAAAAGAATTTGCAGGCTTTCAAACGGCCGAAACGCAAACATAAGGCCGTCTGAAAAGCTGAATAGAAAAGGAATACACCATTGCCGCGCGCAGGTCGCCAACTGTTCCACGCACAGCAGACGGGCTTTTGCAACCAACCCGGCTTCCATTTTCACACGGCCGCCGATGCAGGCAGAGGCCGTCTGAAAAGCTGACGAAGCGGTGAAAAGCAGCGCACTGCGTTTGCGCCCGTGCCGCCGCCCGTTTTCAGACGGCCCCAACACCGCATCAAGCCGTCTGAACACAATAACGGCAAGCCCCGCGCCGTGATTGCGCAAGCTATCGGCAAAAAGCAATACGCCGCAGTTGCACAGGCTCCCGCCCGCCTTTTCAGACGGCTCGAGCGCAAACACAAGGCCGTCTGAAAGCCCGGATATAAAGGAAACGTGTCATGATTACCCCCCAGCAGGCCATCGCCCGCCTGATCGGCAACAACGAGCTTTTTTATGACGAAATGACCGCGCTGATGCGCCAGATTATGAGCGGGCAGGTGCCGCCCGAGCAGCTGGCCGCCATTCTCACCGGCCTGCGCATCAAAGTAGAAACCGTGTCCGAAATCAGCGCCGCCGCCGCCGTGATGCGCGAGTTTGCCACCCCCGTGCCCGTGCGCGACCCAGACCATTTGGTCGATATTGTCGGCACCGGCGGCGATGGTGCCCAAACCTTCAACATCTCCACCACCGCCATGTTTGCAGCCGCCGCAGCCGGCGCAAAAGTGGCCAAACACGGCGGCCGCTCGGTGTCGTCATCCAGCGGCGCGGCAGACGTGCTGGAAGAAATGGGCGTAAACCTCAACCAAACGCCCGCTCAGGTGGGCAGCAGCATCGACCATACCGGCATCGGTTTTATGTTTGCCCCCAACCACCACAGCGCCATGCGCCATGTCGCCCCTGTGCGCCGTTCGCTCGGCTTCAGAAGCATTTTCAATATTTTAGGCCCCCTCACCAACCCCGCAGGCGCACCCAACCAACTGCTCGGCGTGTTCCACATCGACTTGTGCGGCATACTCTCGCGCGTGTTGCAGCAACTCGGCTCGCAACACGTTTTAGTGGTACACGGCAGCGACGGCCTAGACGAAATCACCGTTACCGGCCCAACCCGTGTGGCCGAGCTGCATCACGGCACCATCAGCGAATACGATATTTCCCCCGGGCAATTCGGCCTGGCCACCTACCCCAACCTCGACAGCATACGCGTTGGCAACAGTGCCGAATCGCTCGCCATGATGAACCGCGTTTTGGCCGGCGAGCCCGGAGCCGCGCGCGATATCGTGCTGCTCAATGCAGCGGCCTGCCTGTATGCGGGCAATGTGGCCGACTCGCTGGCAAGCGGTATTCAGGCCGCTGCCGAAGCCATCGATTCGGGCAGAGCCAAAGCCAAGCAGGCCGAGTTTGCCGCCTACGCGCAAAACGGTGGATAACCGCCTCCCCCGAAAACAGCCCCGAATCCGGCATCTTCATCTTAGGGAGTATAGTCAGAATGCTTGTGAAGCGGTTTTTTGAGGAAAAATCCGCAGATGCCAGGCAAAAAGCGCAGTAAGATTGAACATCTTGCGAGCATTTTGAACGCCGCAGATGCAGATTTTAACCAAAAATACCGCCGCAACGCTTTCTGACTACACTCCCCAACCAAATGAAAAATAAGAAATATTGAAAGCACAATCTGCGCTGCCTGCATTTTGCCCGGCGCGCAGATTCGGATAAATTATCGTTCAGGCAAAATCAAAGCAATGTTATACTTGTTTTTTTATGATTCCTTATTTTCAGGCCGTCTGAAAGCCGGGCTGCCGCATTCCGAGCCATGAGCAGAATCCAGCAAACCTTTAACGCGTTGGGCAATAACAAAGCCCTGATTCCGTATATCACCGCCGGCGACCCCGATCTCGGCACCACGCTCGCGATCATGCACAGCATGGTTGCCAACGGTGCCGATTTAATCGAACTGGGCGTGCCGTTTTCCGATCCGATGGCAGACGGCCCCACCATCCAGCGTGCTGCCGAACGCGCCTTGGCGCAAGGCGTTTCGTTGAAAGACGTGTTGGAAGTGGTGCGCGGATTCCGCCAAACCAACCCGACCACCCCCGTGGTATTGATGGGCTATCTCAACCCCGTGCATAAAATGGGCTATGCCCAATTTGCCCGTGCCGCCGCCAAAGCAGGCGTTGACGGCGTATTAACCGTAGATTCGCCCATCGAAACCATCGCCCCGCTGCACCACGCCCTGCGGCAAAACGGCTTGGACTGCATTTTTCTGGCCGCCCCCACCACCGGCGAAGCACGCATGGCCGCCATCGGCAGGCTCGCCGGCGGTTTCGTATATTATGTGTCGCTCAAAGGCGTAACCGGCTCCGCACAGTTAGATACCGAAGCTGTTTCGCGTAAAATCAAGATTTTACGCAAATATACCGACCTGCCCATCGGTGTAGGCTTCGGTATCAGCAATGCTGAAAACGCCGGCAAAACCGCCGCTGTTGCCGATGCCGTCATCGTGGGCAGCCGCATTGTTCAGGAAATCAAAAACAACGCCGGCCGTGAAGCCGAAGCTGTCGGCGCGTTGGTGAAACAACTCAAAAACGCCGTTGCACAGGCCGTCTGAAAAAATCTTTCCAACCAAGGAGCAAACATGAGCTGGTTAGACAAAATCCTCCCTCCGAAAATCAAGCGTGCCGGCAAAAACGAATCCAGTGTGCCCGAAGGCCTGTGGCACAAATGCCCTTCGTGTGCCGCAACCCTTTATTCGACCGAGCTGCAGCAAAACCTGCAAGTATGCCCGAAATGCAGCCACCACAACGCCCTTTCCGCCCGCGAACGCCTCAACATTCTCTTAGATGAAAACGGCCGCGAAGAAATCGGTGCCAACGTCAAACCCATTGATATACTGAAATTCAAAGACAGCAAAAAATACCCCGAACGGCTCACCGCCGCCCGAAAATCCACCGGCGAAAACGATGCGTTGGTGGTTATGAAAGGCACGCTGAACGGCCTGCCCGTTGTTGCAGCCGCTTTTGAATTCCGCTTTATCGGCGGATCGATGGGTTCGGTGGTAGGCGAACGTTTTGTACAAGGCGTGCGCCGTGCCGCAGCCGATCGCTGCACCTTCATCTGTGTGGCCGCATCCGGCGGTGCGCGTATGCAGGAAGGCCTCAACTCACTGATGCAGATGACCAAAACCAGCGCAGCCCTGCACCTGCTTTCCGAAAAAAACCTGCCTTTTATCTCAGTGCTTACCGACCCGACTATGGGCGGCGTATCCGCCAGTTTCGCCTTTTTGGGCGACATCGTGATGGCCGAACCCAACGCCCTAATCGGCTTCGCCGGCCCCCGCGTCATTGAACAGACCGTGCGCGAAACCCTGCCCGAAGGCTTCCAACGCGCCGAGTTTCTACTTGAAAAAGGTGCCATCGACCAAATTGTCGACCGTCGCGAAATGAAACAGCGCATTACCGGCCTCATTACCCTGCTGCGCCGTGAGGAGCCTGTAAACACCGCCTGATTTTCAGCCGTACACTCCCCCTCACCAACACCACAAAGTAAACATCATAATACTCAAATAAGTTAATACATTGCCATTTATTCTAAATAAATGCCACTCGATTGGAATATAACCGCCTGATTTAAACCTGAACTAAAATAAAAGTGCAGATCTTAGCAGTTGCCTGTATCAAATTTACCGGTTTGGTGCGGGCAGTTTTTTAACGTGAAACAGCATGAGGAGTGCACAATGACACATTCATTCAAAGGTTTCAGCGGTGGCAAGAGCTACGGCTGGGGCGGCAAGGGCCACTACGGCTGGGGCGGCAAGGATAAAGGAATCGGTAACTGGTATTGCCCGCCTGTTATCCCCCCGATTATCGGATTTGTTCCGAAACCCCTACCTCCGATTATCGGATTTTTCCCGAAACCCCTACCTCCGATTATCGGATTTTTCCCGAAACCCAAACCTCCGATTATCGGACTTTTCCCGAAACCCAAACCTCCGATTATCGAACTTTTCCCGAAACCTAAGCCTCATCCGAAACCCGAGCCGAAACCCGAGCCCAAGCCTGAGCCGAAACCCGAGCCCAAGCCTGAGCCGAAACCCGAGCCCAAGCCTGAGCCGAAACCCGAGCCCAAGCCTGAGCCGAAACCCGAGCCCAAGCCTGAGCCGAAACCCGAACCCAAGCCTGAGCCGAAACCCGAGCCCAAGCCTGAGCCGAAACCCGAGCCCAAGCCTGAGCCGAAACCCGAGCCCAAGCCTGAGCCGAAACCCGAGCCCAAGCCTGAGCCGAAACCCGAGCCTGAGCCGAAAGACGACTGCATTGATTGCAAGGATAACAATGCCAATCCCGACAACAGTTTCGGCGGCATCGATAAAAATCCCGGCAATATTATTAAAGGCACACCCAACGAAATAGGCCAAATTCACGGTACCGAGAAAAAAGACACCATTTACGGTACTGATAAAGCTGATAAAATTTACGGTCATGCCGGTGCAGATGTGATCTACGGCGGTGCAGGAGACGACATCATCTACGGAAATGACAACGGCGATACGCTGTATGGCCAGTCAGGTAACGACAAGCTCTACGGCGGCACAGGCAACGATTACCTCAATGGCGGAGAAGGCAACGACATCATGTACGGAGGTCTCGGCAATGATGTATATCTGGTTGAGCAGAAAGGAGATTGCGTAGTTGAGTATGCCAACGAGGGTACCGACACCGTTCGCACCTATATTAATTACGAATTGCCGGATAATGTTGAGAATCTGATTCTGATGGGTACGGCCAATCTGAACGGAACCGGTAACAACCTGAACAACGAAATTATCGGCAACGGCGGCAATAATGAATTGCGCGGCATGGATGGTGATGACCGTCTGATCGGCAAAGGCGGCGACGACTGGCTTGATGGCGGTGCCGGCAACGACTATCTTGAAGGCGGCGTCGGCAACGACACCTATGTGTTCAATAAAGGTTATGGTCATGATGTAATCTGTGATTACGATACCGATCCGTGTAACCATGATGTACTTGAATTTTGGCAAGGCCTCCAGATTTCCGACTTAAGCTTTGCCCGCTCAGGCAACGATTTAACCATCAAAGCCGGCGGTCAAGATTCGTTGACTGTGAGCAATTGGTTTGAAAGTGCGGCCTACCGCATCGAAGAGTTTAAATTTGATGACGGCACCGTATGGAACAGCACCACTATCGATAAAGTACTCAACAGCTACGGTATCGATACATCCTATGCTTCTGTGGGCCAAGATCAAATCACCCAACAGACCCAAACCCAAGGCATTATTTAAGTTTGAAATAGCTTAAACCAACAGGCCGTCTGAAAAAACTTTCAGACGGCCTAGGATTTTTCAGCATCTAATTTGCCTCCACACTACAAAATCTTTAGAGACTGTCTTAGATAACCAGGTCAAATTCTCTTATCAATTCTTTTAAAAAGATAATTGAGATTTTATTTTAATGTTGTTGAAGCCGCGCGCGAAAAATCGGCGCATTTCGTGAGATAAATCGCTTTTGATTTTATTTCACTCTCAGCAACTTTGTTACAAATCCTGTCAAACAAAGGCAGGATTTTTTATGTTACATTAGTTATTATCTATAATTTGCGAGAATCAGGCGGTTGCACTCGTCTAATTCAATCGGTGCTGGTGAAGTTGCCCCGTTAAATTCACTAATGGCCGCGTCTAGATCTGCCAAACGCGCCTGCATGTCTTCTATTTCGGTTTGCAGGTCTGTAATGGTTTCGCGGCGTTCGGAAATGCTCGGCAGTTCTTCATTACCCCATTTTGAACCGATGGCGGTTTCAATGGTTTGCATAATTCGGCTGTGAACCGCATCGGGGAAAAAATAACAAAGCGTGCTTAATGTACGGTCTTCTCCATGACTGAAAAAATTGCCTGATAAGAATTCGCCGTGTGCCGCGCGGAAGCCAGAGAAAATCCAGTTTTCGCGCAATGTACCGTATTCCTTTCTGCCTATTGTGTGGGTTTCAAGCTTATTTAAAGGCATATTGCTGTAACTCGGTATTTCAATCGCGGCGTTTTCGCCGAAACCGCGCCGTTCGCTCGTCAAGAGGTTAATCAAAATTTGTTCGGCCTGTTTGCTCTCGGCGGCAATATGTTCTTTCAGTAACAGGCTGAAATCCGTCTTGCTTACGGGCATATCGCGCAAGCGTTTGATTTCGCTTTTCAGTTTTTCAATTTGCCCCGCTACATCTTCACGTTCCTTACGGATTGCGGCGGCCTGATTTTGAAAGGCTTGTAGTGCAGATTTTGCAGATTCAATGGCTTTTGTTTTGTTCATGGTGTTTGGTCTTTCATCGGTAGTTCGTCAAATGAATACAGGCTTTCACGGCCTGATAATAGGTTACATCGGGATGTTGCTTCTGATATTCGCGTGCCAAATAATCCAGTTTCTGTGATTCATTTTGAAAGATTGGAAGTGGAGGCTCAGAAAAATCAATATCCATTTCAAATGTGATATATGGTGTGGATATTTCAGAAAAATTCAGTGACTCCATACCTTTAACAGCTGGATTATTCAAAAAGGCAATGTGATTCAGTTTTAGGCCGGTAGGCAAAAGGTCAAACCCCGCTGAAACGTGCCTGTACATGCCCTTTCTTACCATACTCAACAATTCTGCGGTAATAAAGGCATTGGCATACAGATTTTTTCCGTCAAATTCCAATTCATGGACAATCCCAAGCGGTTCTAGCCCTTTGGGGAATTTCCCAATTTCGCGGTATTCGCCATGCCCGATAAACAAAGCGGCGCGGCCATTGGTGCGGCTGTTGTGTTCGTCGGCAATATCTTTCAGCATTTGCGCGGAAAACTGGCGGTGCCGTCCTTTAGAATCCCGGTGCGTTCCCACACGGAAAATCTGAAAGCGTTTCAAAGATAAATTCATTTCAACCTACTTTCAAAATTCGGTAGACTCGTTGCAATGAAATACCGTATTTAGAGGCTAATTCACCACGCGAATAATTACCTGTTTCAAAATCGGCAATGATTGAAAGACGGCGTTCTTCGGACGAATTTGAATGCCCGCTTCTAAAGTAAATCAGTTGTCCGCCAAAGGTTTCAGATATGCCGTCCGAAACGGCCAAAGCTGCCGCGGAAACAACCGATTTAGGAACGGCGCGCTGATTTAAAACTTCGGTTACTTTATCGGCAATGTAGGTTAAAACTTCATCACCGCTGATAGTTGTTCTTGATTTACTGCCCATTTTCAAATTCCTGTTTTGAGAATTAAAGTTTCCCCGCCGCCTGTAATATTCAAGCCATGAATCAGGTAGATGGCCGCTGCATTTTTGTCAGAATGCCTTGCCACTAATTTATTAATACAAATTAAAATCCGGCAAAGGCTTATTCTTTTAATCTATCCCTATCTTCTGAAATCATCGGATAATCAGTTGTTAGGTTTAGGGTTACAAAAAGCGTATTGCCGGAATTCCTAGAGAATCAGCGCAATGCGCTTTTTCTCTTTTATTTCAAATAAAAATCCAAGCGTTCGCGCAATGCCGCATTTAATGATTGCCCATTGTCGTATTCGCTGAATTCAACGCATGTTTCAGGCATTTCCACAAAATCCAAAGCGTGAACAAACAAAGCACGGTCACGCGGCATCAGGCGGCCTTCCCGTATCAGGTTCTCAACAAATTCCGCATTATCCGCATGCAGTTTGCCCCATTTTTCCCTTGCCTGTTTGGCATGGTGTTAAATATCGTGCAAAACTGAGCCAGGGAAACGGGGAGTTGTGCTCCAAAATTGAGCCACTCTCCGTTTGTTATAAACTGCTCCGCTTTATCACACAGCGGAGCCCAACCTGGATGTTATGCATG
>NZ_JADGLG010000035.1:0-26260 GCF_015235335.1 Neisseria sp. 19428wB4_WF04 | reverse complement strand
CATCAACTTCTACTTCACCATCAAGCATTTCCAGATGCGGGCTGTTGTGATAGATAAGTAAGCGCAAACGGTGGAAGTAATAGGCAGCGGTATTTTTATTGACGCTAACTAATTGCGCCGCTGTGCGGGCGGTAACACCTGCAACAAATAGTTCAATCAGTTTGTTTTGCTTGTACTGACTTAAACGACTTTTTCTCATAGGGATTATTCTAACCTGAAGTTAAATTTCCCTAGTTATCTAGTACAGCCCTAAAAATAAAATCCGCCCACTTAAAAATGCGGGCGAGTATATACAATGATTACTGATTAAGTTAGGCAGATAAAAACCCTAAATCTTTTTCACCAAGCCATGTCAGAGACAGACCCGTACTGACAATGAAAGCATCTATCATTACAAAAACATGTTTGAGAGCTTGAACGGCATCTATTCCATGCACTTGAAAATCCATGTCTTCTCCTGCCCCAACAATCCGATACCGGTAAATCCACTTTTCTTCATGCACTTTCTCAGGCTGGGCAATAAATATATCTACCAATGTTTCGGGAGAACCAGCAAAAGCAAGTGTTCTGTGTGCAATGCAAGTATCTTTGGTTATTTTCTCACTCATGATTTTACCTATTCATTACTTATTTAATAAAGCCGGAAAACCTATTTTTCCGTTATTTTTGGAGCAGTATACAAGGCGTTCGTTAGCAGATGACCAACATACTGCTCTTTTCGAACTGTTTGTTACCTTGTTACACGCTGCTATATCGGCATTATGCTGGCGGTTGCATGGCTCATACTTCGATCATTGAGCAGATACAGATGTTGAATATCATGCTGCTAGCAAAACCTTAAAGTATATAAATTTAGCTTCATCATTTACTCCTTCGTATAACGTTCCTCAATGAATTTAACAATTCAAGACAATATAAACAAGAAAAGTTCTATTAAAAAATATGAAACGATAAGTCAACGAGAAATACCATCTTCTTGTCTTTTCTCCGTTACCGCCGGCAGATGCTCTAATTTTTCGAGCTCTACGATCTTTGTCGTGTATGCGGTCATAACGGCTTTGAGCCTTGGTGTCAAACGATTGCCCGGCCACTTCTTTTGCCAGTTTGCCGATGATGCGGGCTTTGGTTTTATGCCCCATCTTGTACAGTTCTTTGGCGATTTGCCCGTATTGCTCGAGCACGATGCCGCGTGTACGCAGAGTTTCCCTTAAAAACGGATGCTTGGGGTGGCCGCTGCCGAAATACAGGCCTCCGTCTGATTTGGCCTTCCCAGAGCGGGTTTTGTAGCCCAAAAACCAATCATCGACATTGCGGTGGATACCCATTTGTTTCCTTTCTGGTTATTCCCGCCTGCGGCGGTTGGTTTGCAGCACCGGTATGGGCATCTATAAACTCTTTCAGTTCGGCAATCTGCCGGCTGTTCAAAGATGCGTTTTCGCCCGCGTTCAGACGGCGGGCGATTTGGTTACTGCCGCTCCACAGAATCCCGCACCATCGACCAGTAAAAATGGGTGCGCGCCAGCGTCTGCATATCCGGCGGCAGGCCGGATATGGTTTTTTCCATCGCGTGTTCCAGCAAAGAGCAGCGCAGTTTTTCCGCCGTACCGGCGGCGGCCATGTGCATTTGGTAGTGATGCTTGGCCGTTTTCAGGCCGCCGTGCGGAATATCTGCTTCGCGTGCCGGTTCTTTTTCCATGGTGTTTTCCAAAACAGAAAGGCCGTCTGAAATTTTAGACGGCCTTTCTGGCGGGGTTCCGGGCAGGATGCAGCGGTTCAGCGCTCGAAAGAAATTTCGCTTTGCCCGGGCGGTTCGGGCTTCTGAACCTGCCGTAATTTTTCTTTAACCCGGCTGCTATAAAAATTGATGCGCGCCTGCATCTTCGTCTGCTCGGGCAGCCCTTTAATCAGGGTTTCCATTTGGGATTCCAACAGACGGCGGTGTTCCTGTTGTGGCGAGGGCAGGGTCTGCTCCGTATAACGCCAACTGCAAACGTTCTTGCAGGGATTGTTCGCGGGCTGTGTCAACATGCATATAAAACTGCCCCAAAGAATCGGGGAATGGGCATCTAAAAGCGCACCACCCCGATGCATAGATAAATTCCCCGCTTTTATGGAGTTTCCCGGCAATGATTAACATGGAAACCATTACCAAAGCACGCCGTCTGTTTCATCAGGGCGTATCCGTCCGACAAATCGCCAAACAGTCCGACATCAACCGCTGAACCGTTAATCAATACATCTGCACCGAAACCCTGCCCCGGCCAAATACCAACGTAGTAAACAACACTATCCCGCAGATGTTGGCTTTCTTTGCTATGGAAGGGTTTAACCGCTATCTGCCCGAAAGGTGCAACAGTGACTCGGCCAAACGCAAACATCCCCATTTCAAACGGCAGACGGTTGCAGAAGTTTTCCCGCAAGAATAAGGCCGTCTGAAAGATTGCCGCCGGCCTTGTGCCCGGCTTTCAGACGGCCCGAACGGTTCCGCTGTGTTTGAAGGCCCGCCCTTTCCCGGCTGCCGATATTTCCGCCTTGATGCCCGTACCGGCAAGCAATCGGCTGCCGACAGCCCGTTGCGCAACCGCCGTTCCGCATTGGGGATGCCCCGGTGCACAGCTTCATTTTCCCGCGCGTTTCAAGCCTTGCCGTGAACAGTCAGTGCCCGGTGAACTTTGAAGGCAGCCGTCAGCGCACCCCTTGTCATTGGGTCAGAGGGCAGGCCGCCTTCATGTTTACTTGGACAAGATACAAATCGTGGACGGACAGGAAGTGCTTGCAGAGCACATCAGGTTATACGGTAAAGGACAGACTGCTTATCAGCCCCGGCATTACTTGCCGCTGCTCAAACGCAAACCCGGCGCATTGAGAAACGGGGAACCGTTCAAACAATGGATATTGCCTCCCGCCGTAAAAGAGCTGCAAAAACACCTGATGAAACAGAAATCCGGAGACAGAGCTATGGTGGAAATATTGGCACTGATTGCCGAATACGGCGAAGAAGTCGGTGTGACGGCAGCCGAATCGGCATTGGAGTGCGGTATTCCCACGGTGGCGGCGGTACAGAACATCATCAACCGTTTAAACGAACCGGCGATACCGAAATCCAACCTGCCCGGGGTATCCGCCGCAAACGCAGTACGGCGGATATTTTGGAACGGTTGCTGCACCGTTTCGGGGCGATTGAAACGGGTAATGAGTCTTTCAGATTTAAAAACCGCTGCCGATACCGGTTTGAAAGTGGTGTACTTTTAGATGGCTATTGGCAGGGGCTTGCGGGTTTAAGTATTGGCGCGGTTTGCGTTGCTCTGTTGGATTTGTTTGGCGTTATCCGGCTGTGGATATTTGTTTTATCCAGGCAAAAAGCTCTTCCAAATCATAATCGCCGCCATGCCCCACCTCCCATGGTAGGAAGTAATCAACGTTGTGGCCGTGGTTTTGCAGTTTGGCGGCCAATACGGCGGATACGGCCAATGAGGTGTCGCGGTCGTTGGTGCCGGTGCGGATGCGCCAGTGTCGGGAGGTTTGTGCGCCGCTGCTGCCGATATAGTGGAGCGGATTCATCATATTCACGGTTTGTGCATCGGCCAAAGCGGCATTTTCGGCGGCACTGTGCTGCATGGCGAAATCGGTGAAGTGCCGTTTGTCGGCGGCGGCACTGC
This sequence comes from Neisseria sp. 19428wB4_WF04, assembly GCF_015235335.1. Taxonomy (NCBI): domain Bacteria; kingdom Pseudomonadati; phylum Pseudomonadota; class Betaproteobacteria; order Neisseriales; family Neisseriaceae; genus Neisseria; species Neisseria sp. 19428wB4_WF04. Next base: position 22,601 of record NZ_JADGLG010000035.1, on the reverse strand, counting down.
CGAAAAGCTGGTTTTCGCCGCTGCTTAAATCCACGGCATCAAAGGCAGGCGGTGTTTTTTGGCGGCCTGCGGCGCGGGCGTATTGGTCGAAATCCACGGCGGTTACTTTGCCGTTTTTCACGGTGAGCCAGTTGCGTTTGCCGAGGTTTTTGCCGGCATCGAGCTGTTGTTGGGCAGACGCGCCCAAGAGGCCGGCAATGTGGTTTTTGAAACTGCCGTTGCCGTTTTTATCGAGTGTGAGTGCGCGGCCTTGCGGATCTTTGAGTTTGAGGCTGTTGAGATAGGCGGGGTAGAGTGGTTTGAGTTGGTCGGACAGTTTGATTTCGGCGGCGGTGAGCGTGCCCGGCACCAGCTCGCGTTTCACGTTGTAGTCGAGCATGGTGATGTTTATTTTTTTGTAGGTGTTGATGCCGTTAAACTGCCATTCGTAGGCCATGTCGGCATGGCCGGGGTCGGTAATCGGGCAATAGGCGGAAACGGCGAAAACATCATCGGGCGCTTCGGCTGCGCCCAAGTCTTTCAGACGGCCTTCGTAATCTTTGCTGTTGCCGGCAGCACCGAGCAGGGCGGATAAGGCACCGCCGGAGCTGGTGCCGTTGGCAATGATTTTGGCGGCATCGCCCGGCATGGCATGGTCGTTGGCTTTCAAATAGCGTACAGCGGCTTTCAAATCGACACTGGCAGCGGTGCGGCCGCGCGCGCCGGCCGAAGCCACCACATAGCCTTTGGACAAGGCCGTCAATATGGCGTTGGGACGGTTATTATTGCGCGGGTCGTGTCCGGGTTTGCCCGCTTTGGCAGGCATATAGCCGCCGATTGGGTTGGGGAAGAAAATCGGCGCGTTTTCAGCGGTGTAGCCCTCGATGCTGCCGCCCGAATAATAGGCCTCGGGCACATAAATATTGAGGGTTTCGTATTCGGCATCGGCCGGGTTGTTCACATACACGATGCCTTCAAATGCCCGATAATGCACGGTTCGGCCGTTTATTTCCGAGCTTTGTTTTGTGGATGTTTGTTTGGCAAAACCCAAATCGCCGTTTTGCGCCGTGCCGGCTTTTGGCGCGGAGCAGGCGGTCAAGCTGAAGGCAAACGAAGCGGCAATCAGGGCAAGGGCGGTTTTTTTCATGGTTTTCCGTTGGAAACAAGGTTGGATGAAAGTTGGAAATTTCGGTTAAGACTTTCCCGGCCGTCTGAAAAGTTCCGGCCTCTGCGGCGCAGCGGCAGCAGCAAAAAGCCTGCGGCTGCTTAAAGGCGGCGTTCAGACGGCCTCGGCACCACGGCAACACTTTACAACACACAACCCGTGCCGCACACGCTGTTTTACCATTGTTCGGCACATATGTTGCAGGCGGCCGAAACCGTGCAGGCGGCGTGATGTCGAAGAGCACGCCGGCCGCTCTCTTGCTGGTACAATAAAGCCGCAGGATTCGGGCAGTTGCCCCCGCCGCACTTTTGTCACTAAAAAAATCAGGCCTCATCATGAACACCGTTAAATATTTTCCCGAAAAACAGAAATTTTCCCTGCTGCAAGATTTTGACGAAGCAGGCTATCTCACCTACCGCATCGAAAACGGCGCGTGGAACATCGACCATACCGTTATCCACCCTGCCTATCGCGGCAAAGGTTTGGCACGGCTGTTGGTTGAAGCCGCCGCCGCCGAAGCAGCCGGGCAAAACATAGCCTTAACCGCCGGTTGCAGCTATGCAGCGGCCGTGCTGGCCGAGCGCAGCGGAGAAACCCGATAAAAAGAAACGGCACTTTGCCCCGTTGCAAACACAATGGCTTGCCGGGCCTGCTTTAACAGAGCCGCTCCGGCCGCTCCGCCTGCGGTTCGGCACCGGCTTGGGCGGATTAAATGAAACAGCAGGGCAGGCGGCACAGGCCGCAAACCGGCCGATGCCGTGTCCGCTTCAATTTATTTAACGATACCCACACAGCGTGCGGCTGCGATACCTGCTTTTTGATTTTACCCGCCATCATCTGAATATTTTCAGACGGCCTTTGCATCCAAGCAGACGGCCGGGATGGCGGCAGAATTTACAAACATTTGCCCGAACCCCGCCCTCACTTGGCGCAGCGCAGCGGGCAGGTGCAGCCGATGATGGGGTTCAAGCCTTTCAGACGGCCTGCAAACAGGTTGGCAAAGTCTCAGGCCGTCTGAAAAAACACAATCCGATTTTGACGGCACCACTTATTAAAGGAACCCGCCATGCAGGCACCGAAAACCACCATAACCGGCAACATCAATTATAAACTTGGTACATCGTCTCCCCGAATCCCGCCTGCCCTGGGCGGCTCAGCGGGCCTGCGGAGCCGATGATGGGATTCAAGCCTTTCAGACGGCCTGAAAAAAACACAACCCGATTTTGACGGAACCACCCATTAAAGGAACCCGCTATGCAGGCACCGAAAATCACCGTAACCGGCAGCATCAATATAGACTTGGTCACATCGTCTCCCCGCTTTCCGCAGCCGGGTGAAACTCTGATGGGAACATCGTTTGAGCGTTTTATGGGCGGGAAAGGCGCCAATCAGGCGGTGGCGGCGGCGCGCTTGGGCGCGAGCGTCAGCATGGTGGGGGCGGTGGGCAGCGATGCGTTCGGCCGCGAAGCATTGGAAAACCTGAAACGCGAGGGCATCAACATCGAGGGCGTGCAGGTGCTGGAAGATGCGCCTACCGGCATGGCCAATATCACCGTGGCCGAAGGCGACAACCACATCATCGTGGTTGCCGGTGCCAATTCCGGCATCACGCCCGCGCATATCGAAGCCTGCGAAAAGCAAATTGCCGCTGCCGATGCGGTGCTGGCACAGTTGGAAATCCCGATGGCGTGCGTGATAACCGCTGCTGCGCTGGCGCGCAAACACGGCAAGCCGTTTATACTCAACCCCGCGCCCGCGCAAAAACTGCCTGCCGAACTGCTGGATTGGGTTACGCTGCTCACGCCCAACGCCCACGAGCTGGCTATCTGCCTGGGTTTGCCCGAAAACATGCCGGCAGAAGAGCTCATCGCCCGCGCGCCCTGCCCGGTGTTGATGACGCGCGGCAGCGAAGGTGCGCTGTATCACGATGGGCAGGGAAAACTGCGCCGGCAGGGCGGCTTCAACGTTATGCCTGTTGACACCACCGGCGCGGGCGACACCTTTAACGGCGCCTTTGCCGTGTTCCGCGCCGAGGGCATGGAAACAGCCGTGCGCAAGGCCAATGCCGCCGCTGCCTTGTCGGTAACCAAAGCGGGCGCACAAAGCGGTATGCCCGATGCCGCCGCGTTGGCAACCTTTCTCGCCGCGCAAACCCCGCCCTAACGCCGCAGGGTTTTCAGACGGCCTGCCCGCAAGCGTGCAGATTTTGAATAAGGTTTCCGACAAGCCATATTGAATTGAAACATTGCGCCGTGGCCGGGAAACACTCCGCCCGCCAAAGCCGCCCTGCTTGGGCGCAACGGCTCGGCAAACATGTGCCGTGCAGCGCGCAGGCCGTGTTCCCCGCGGGCATATTCCCTTATAAAAGCGGCGCAATTAGGCTACAATGCGGCCTTGATTATCTGAAACACATCTGTTTCAGACGGCCGCAGCCGCAATGCTTTCAAGGCCGTCTGAAAGCGGCAACCGCGAGAAAACCATGACCGACTACAGCAAAACCGTCAATCTCTATGAATCGCCCTTTCCCATGCGCGGCAGTCTGGCCAAGCGCGAGCCTGCCTGGGTGAAAAGCTGGCAGGAGCAGCAGCGTTACCAGAAACTGCGCGCCAAAGCCAAAGGCCGCCCCCAATTTGTGCTGCACGACGGCCCGCCTTATGCCAACGGCGACATCCACATCGGCCACGCGGTCAATAAAATTCTCAAAGACATCATTATCCGCAGCAAAACACTGGCCGGCTTCGATGCCCCCTATGTGCCCGGCTGGGACTGCCACGGCCTGCCGATTGAAGTGATGGTGGAAAAACTGCACGGCAAAAATATGCCTGATGCCAAGTTTCGCGAACTCTGCCGCGAATATGCCGCCGAGCAGATTGCGCGCCAGAAAAAAGACTTTATCCGCCTGGGCGTGCTGGGCGACTGGGGCAACCCCTATCTCACCATGGACTTCAAAACCGAAGCCGACACCGTGCGCACGCTGGGCGAAATCTACAAAGCCGGCTATCTCTACCGCGGCGAAAAACCCGTGCAGTTCTGTTTGGACTGCGGCTCTTCGCTGGCCGAAGCCGAGGTGGAGTATAAAGACAAAATTTCCGATGCCATCGATGTGGCCTATTTGTTTAAAGACAACGCCGCACTGGCCGCCGCCTTCGGCCTGCCGCAAATCGAAGGCCCGGTATTTGCGGTGATTTGGACGACCACACCGTGGACGCTGCCCGCCAGCCAGGCCGTTGCCGCTAGTGCAGATGTGGTGTACCAATTAACCGACACCCCCAAAGGCAGGTTGGTGCTGGCCAAAGAATTGGCCGCAGAGGCATGGAAACGCTACGGCTTTTCAGACGGCCAAACCACCGTGCTGGCCGAAGCCGCCGGCAGCAGGCTCGAAAACCTGCATCTCGCCCACCCCTTTATCGAGCGCGACATTCTGATGCTCAACGGCGGCCACGTTACCACCGATGCCGGCACCGGCCTCGTACACAGCGCGCCCGCACACGGCCTGGAAGACTATTTCGTCTGCCTCAAATACGGCATCAAACTCTACAACCCCGTTAACGGCGAAGGCCGCTACAGCGCAGAAGTGCCGCGCGTGGCCGGCTTAACCGTGTGGGAAGCCAACCCCGTTATCATCGAATGGCTGCAAGAAGCAGGCCGGCTCTTGGCGCACAACACAATCGAACACAGCTATGCCCACTGCTGGCGGCACAAAACCCCGCTGATTTACCGTGCCACCGGCCAATGGTTTATCGGCATGGACCAAGCCGGCACCAACGGCAAAACCCTGCGCAACACCGCCCTCAAAGCGGTGGACGACACCGAGTTTTTTCCCTCTTGGGGGCGCGCCCGCCTACAGGCCATGATAGAAGGCCGCCCCGACTGGGTGGTGTCGCGCCAGCGTTATTGGGGCACGCCGATGACGTTTTTCGTGCACAAACAAACCGGCGAGCTGCACCCGCGCACCGCCGAACTGTTGGAAGAAGTGGCGCAGCGCATCGAGCAAAAAGGCATCGAAGCCTGGTTTGCGCTTGATGCCGCCGAACTGCTGGGCGCAGAAGCCGCACAATACGAAAAACTGAAAGACACCATGGATGTGTGGTTCGATTCGGGCAGCACCCACTTTTCCGTGCTCAAACAACGCGAAGAATTGGCCTGGCCCGCCGACCTCTACCTCGAAGGCAGCGACCAGCACCGCGGCTGGTTCCAATCGTCCATGCTCACCGGCTGCGCCTCAATGGAGCGCGCACCCTACAAGCAGCTGCTCACCCACGGCTTCGTGGTCGATCAAAACGGCAGAAAAATGTCGAAATCGCTGGGCAACGTTGTCGCCCCGCAAGAAGTGTATAACGAATTCGGTGCCGACATCCTTCGCCTGTGGACGGCCTCCACCGATTACAGCGGCGAATTGGCCATATCCAAAGAAATCCTCAAGCGCGTTACCGAAAGCTACCGCCGCATCCGCAACACCCTGAGCTTTTTATTCGCCAACCTGAGCGACTTCCGCCCCATCGAACACGCCGTGCCGCACGACCAGATGGTCGAAATCGACCGCTACGCCCTCGTGCTGGCGCGCCGCCTGCAAGAACGTTTGGCGGGCGGTTACTACCCGCGCTACGCCTTCCACTTCGCCGTGAAAGACATCGTTGCCTTCTGCTCGGAAGACTTGGGCGCGTTTTATCTCGATATCCTGAAAGACCGTCTCTACACCACCCAAACAGACAACCACGCCCGCCGCAGCGCGCAAACCGCGCTCTACCACATCACCCGCAGCCTGGTGCTGCTGATTTCGCCGATACTGTGTTTCACTGCCGAAGAAGCGTGGGACATCATCGGCGGTGGCGAAGAAGACAGCGTGCTGTTCCACACTTGGCACGAATTTCCGCCCATCCACGAAAAAAGCGAAGCCGCCCTGATGGAAAAATGGCAGGCCGTGCGCCAGGTGCGCGAAGCCGTTACCGCCGCCATCGAGCCTTTGCGTGCCGACAAAACGGTAGGTTCGTCTTTGCAGGTTGAAGTGGAGATTACCGCGCCCGAAAACCTGGCGGCCTATCTGAAAATGCTCGGCGGTGAATTGCGCTTTGCCCTGCTGGTGTCGAAGGCCTCCGTTGTCGAAGGCAGCGCGCTGGCCGTAACCGCCAAAGTGAGCGGCGGCGAAAAATGCGGGCGTTGCTGGCACTACACCGGCGACATCGGTGCCGTCCACCCCGGCATCTGCAAACGCTGCTCGGAAAACCTCGAAGGCAAAGGCGAAGAGCGCCACTACGCCTGATGATGAATTATGCCGTAAGGTGAAGGTACAGGGCCGAGACCTTTGTAAAACTCATTGGAGCCGTCTGAAATATCGGAACCCGATAATCCGGCATTGGTTATTTTGGCGAAAGGCAGAGATTTCGGAAACATCCGATGCAGGATGCCGGGGCAGGCCGGCAATGACGGGCAAGGAAAACATGTAGCCGCATTAAGTTTTCAGACGGCCTGTTACCTTTGCAAAATACCTTAAGGCCGTCTGAAATATTAGATTTCTCATTATCAGGCCTGACCCGATAATCCGGTATCGGCCATTCAGGCAAAGGGCAGGTATTTCAGAAACATCCGATGCGGGACGACCGGGGGCAGGCCGGCAATGATGCAGACTGCTAAGATGCTGAAACAACTTGAAAAAGCTTGAGGCCGTCTGAAAACTTTTCAGACGGCCTCAAGCTTTTAAACCATGCCTATGCGCATCACGCCAAAATCTTGCCCACGATTTCGGCAACGTCTTTCGATAGGCCGCTTTGGTTTTGAATCCGCTGTAGTTGGCTCTGCATCAGGCTTCTGCGGCGGGGTTCGAGTTGATTGCAGAGGTTGAATGCCTGCACCAAACGGGCGGCCGATTGCGGGTTGAAGCGGTCGATTTCCATCACTTTTTCGGCGATAAAGGCATAGCCTGCGCCGCTTTCGGCGTGAAAGTGCGGCACGTTGCGGCTGAACGCCCCCAGCAGCGAGCGGGCTTTGTTGGGGTTTTCGAGGCTGAATGCGGGGTGGCTGAGTGCTGCTTGAACCTGTGCCGGCGTGTCGGCACGGCGGCTGGCGGCAATCAGGGTGAAATATTTGTCCATCACCAGCGCATCGTTGCGGAATTTTTCGGCAAATGCGTTCAGCAATTGGTTGCGCACGGGGCTTTCGTTGTGGTTGATTGCCGACAAAATGCCCCATTCGTGGGTCATGTTTTTCGCCATTTCTTCATATTTGGCGGCAACGGTGTCGATGTGGGCGGGGTCGGCGCGCAACACGAAGGCGCGGCAGGTGTTGCGCAGGGTGCGCCAGCCGGCGCGCTCGGGGCTGTATTCGTAGCGGACGGCGGGGTCGGCCTGTGCTTCGGCGCAGGCGGCTTTTTGGTTCAGGCTCAGAAACTGCGGCATAAAGTGCGCGGCGATGGTGTCAAGCAGGGCTTCGCGGGCTTGGTGCACCAGCAAAGGTTGGATGTTTGCGCGGTCTGCCCACAATTCGCTTTCAGACGGCACTTCGAGCAGCATGGCCTGAAAGGCGGGGTTTAAGTCGGCAGCCAGCACATAGGCCACGGCTTCGAGCAGTTTGGGGTGTTCGGGCAGCGGCAGGCCTTTTGCGAGCGCGGCTTCGTTGGCGGCGGCGGCGCGGCGGTAGAGTGTTTGGCCGGCTTCCCAGCGGGCGAAAGGGTCGGTGTCGGCGGCCAGCAGCACCGCCAGCTCTTCATCGGTGTAGGGGTAGTGGAGATGCACGGGGGCGGAAAAGCCGCGCAGCAGCGAGGGAATCACGTTTTGATGCACGTTGTCGAAATAAAAGGTTTGTTCCGCTTCGGTGATAAGCAGCACGGTTTCGGTAAGCTCCGCGCTGCTGCCCGGCCGTCTGAAAGCCACCGGCCTGCCGCTTTCGGCATCGAAGAGTGCGGCTTTCAGCGGCATGGTCATGGGCTGTTTCCCGGCCATATCGGGAGTGGGCGGGATATGCTGTTTCACCGTGAGCTCGAAGCGGCCGGCGCCGACATTCAGACGGCCGGCGGTGTCGAGCACGGGCGTGCCGGCCTGGCTGTACCACAGGGCGAAGCGGTCGAGGTTGATGCCGTTGGCCTCTGCCATGGCGGCGCGGAAATCATCGCAGGTTACGGCCCGACCGTCGTGGCGTTGAAAATAAAGCCGCATACCTTTCTGAAAACCTGCTTCGCCCAGCAGGGTGTGGTACATGCGCACCACTTCGGCACCTTTTTCATACACCGTCATGGTGTAGAAATTGTTCATTTCTTCATAGGATTCGGGGCGCACGGGGTGGGCGGTGGGCCCTGCGTCTTCAGGGAACTGGTGGGCGCGCAGCAGGGCAACGTTTTCAATGCGGCAGGTGGCGTGGCTGATGCGGTCGGCCGAAAACTCCTGATCGCGGAACACGGTGAGGCCTTCCTTGAGCGAAAGCTGGAACCAGTCGCGGCAGGTTACGCGGTTGCCCGTCCAGTTGTGGAAATATTCGTGGGCAATCACGCTCTCGATGGCGGCGAAATCGGCATCGGTGGCGGTGCGGCTGTCGGCCAGCACATATTTGGTGTTGAAAATATTGAGGCCTTTGTTTTCCATCGCACCCATGTTGAAGTCGCCCACGGCCACAACCATGTAGGTATCGAGGTCGTATTCGAGCTTGAAGCGCTGCTCGTCCCAGCGCATGGCGTGCTTGAGCGATTCTATGGCGAAGGCGGTTTTATCCTGATCGGCGGCCGCGGTATAAAACTCGATGGCAATTTCGCGGCCGCTGCCGGCGGTGTAGCTGCTGCAGGTGGGCACGAGGTTACCCGCCACCAGCGCAAAAAGATAGCTCGGTTTGGCAAACGGATCATGCCATTTTGCCCAATGGCGGCCGTCTGAAAGCGTGCCGCTGCCGGTTTTGTTGCCGTTGGAAAGCAGCACGGGATAGCGCGCGGCATCGGCGGTGATGGTGGTGGTGAACACCGACATCACATCGGGGCGGTCGGGGTAGAAAGTGATTTTGCGGAAACCCTCGGGTTCGCATTGGGTAAACAGATTGCCGCCGCTTTCATAAAGCCCCATCAGCGATTTGTTTTCAGACGGCTTAACCAGGGTTTTGATGGTTACATCAAACGGCACGGCAGGCACGTTTTCCAGCACCAGCTTTTCTTCAGAGAGCGCGTAGTTTGTGATGGTTTCGCCGTTGACGGCTACCGTTACCAGCTCGGCAGAACCGTTTAACACCAGCGGCGCACCGGGCTGCTGCGGCACCACCGCCAAGTGCGCCGTTACAGCGGTGTGGCTGTTGCCGATATCGAAATGCAGTTCGGTGGTGCTGACCAGATAGGCAGGAGGTTGGTAGTCTTTCAGATAATGTACGGTTTTGCTCATTATGGCTTCTTTCGCAAAAGGGCGGGCAAAAAAACGGCATTATATAGCGAAACCGACTGCGCCGTTTTTATCTCCGCACCCCGCAGCGCAAGCCGACTGCTGCCGCCGGCACGGCAAACGAGCCGGGCATTTGAAACAGCGCGCCTGCGGCCGTCTGAAACCAGGGGTTGCCGGCAGCGGGGTACAAAACGGTTTTTGCCGGCGAAGTCTGCAACCGGCCAATCCCCACGCACGGGGCGGCGTGCGGTTGGCCGTCTGAAATTGCAATCTGCCGCCGTTGGCAATCGGCGGCAGCTCCCGGTCGTGCAAAACCATTTCTTTTAAAATTCGGCAGCCCGTAACCGCCAAGCACGGGAGCAGGGCTGCATTGGCTGGGCCGTCTGAAAGCATGAATCAAGGCTGTTGAACATCAGAATGCGGATACATCGGCCGAACCGCTTGGACGCGTTAGCCAAAACCGTTTGAAGCAGGGCTGCCCGCGCCAGGCGCGGCGGTTTGCCTGATAGCGGGGGGATGGCTTTCTTCTGCGCCAAACACGCGGGCGGCGTGGGGTGGCCTTCTGAAACACCACGCCCGAGGCCGTCTGAAAATCAGAAAACACTCCCGGTCGGGACAAAATTATTGTTTCTGCAGTTCTGCAACCGGCCAAGAGCGGGAACGGGTGGGATAGGTCGAACCGTTTGAAAGTAGTGATCTCAGCCGTCTGAAACTATCCTACCTGCCCGATGCCGTCTGAACCTGGGTTGCCCGCCTGTGCCGAGCGGGGGCGGTTTGCCTGACGGCGGGGTGTATTGGCTTTCCCTGCGCCAAGCACGGGGCGGCGTGGGGTTGGCCGTCTGAAAATCAGGGCTTGGCTGTTTTGGTTTTGTTTATCATGGCCCGCAGCGGAGCGGCAATGTGGCGGCGTAGGGTTTCGTTGCTCAGGCCGCGGCTGTTTTCGCCCCACACGGCCAGCGCGGCTCCGGTTATCTTGGCGGTGTCAGCAGCATTGGCGGTGTTTTCGCCGTCCCACACGCCCAAGTGCCAGCGTTTTTGAATATCTTGCGCCGAAAAGGCGGCATCGTGGGGAAAATTGCGTTTGCCGTTGGGCACTAAATAAAGGTAATACGAATTGTAGTTCAACACCGAAAAACCTTTGGCGGCCAGCTCGGGCAGACCGGCGCGTATGCTGCGGCGGTAGCGGGCGGCTTCGGGGTCGGCCGGGTCGCCATCGTAGCTCCAATAGGTGATTTCGATGCTGCGGTTGAGTTGGCCGAGCGTGCTGTTAATCAGGCCATCGTTCCACAGGCGGGTTTTCAGCCCTTTGCCGGCCAGGTGCGCAGCCAAAGTGTTGGCATAGCCGATAAATTTGTGGTTGCTCTCGGGGCTGTAGCCGAATTCATCGCCGCCGATGTGGAAATGGCGGCTGCGGTTAAACACTTCAGCAGCTTCGTCAAGCAAAGCTTTCACCAGGCGGACGCTTTCGGGGTTGGCGATGTCTATTTCTCCGGCGGCCGTTTCCGGTTGCAGCTGCCGCACATAATCTTGGCCGTGTTTGTGTTTAAGCAGTGTGAGAATGCCGCCCACGTGGGCGGGGCTGCCGATTTCCGGCACCAGCTCGATTTTTTTGGATTCAGCATAACGGACAAGCCCGCGCATCTGTTTGAAACTTAAAAACGGCCGGCCGGTGGCGGGGTTGGTGTACACACCGTTGCCATCGCGGCGGGCCGATGCGGTTGTCTGCCCCAAAAGCGGGCTTTCCAGGGCATAATTTTCATCATCGGAAAAATGCAGATGCAGAAACTGCCCGCCCGCAGCGGCCAGCATATCGATAAACTGCCTGATTTCCCCGGCAGAATAAAAGCGGCGGGCAGTATCGAGCATCAAGCCGTTTTGCTTGGCAGCCTTAGGCTGCTGTGCAACCCGTTGCGGCAGCACACCCTGGTTTGAAGCAGCAGCGGGCAGCATCAACACCCCCAGGAACAGGGTGGCAAACAGCTGCTTCATTACGCTGTAGTGTTTTTTGTTAAGCATCAACACCCCCAGGAACAGGGTGGCAAACAGCTTGGGCAAAAGAGAAGAGAGAGGTAAAAACATCGGCATCCAATCAGATTTTCGGCGGTTGCCTGTTATAACGCGGCCAACGCATAAATTGCGCTAATTTTTTTAATAATTGTGTTAGCGCGGCAGAATCCGCCATCGGGTATCTTCAGCGGCGAAGATGCCCTGCTGCGCTGCAGACTGTCTGAATGATCCATTGGCTCCCTCGCACCCTATGACTGCTTTACTTTAAAATCATAACAGCGTTGGCTTGCCTTGTACTATTTTCGTCCCACCGCCTTGCGCTTAAATACTTAGAGGCTATCCTAAATAACCAAGGAAATTCGAATTCAGTTTAGAATAATCCCCATGAAAAAAAGCCGTTTAAGCCACTACAGACCAAACAAACTCATCGAACTGTTTGCAGCAGGCGTTACAGCACGGGCAACTGCCGAGCCGGTTGGTGTAAACAAAACACTGCCGCCTATTATTTTCATCTCTGCGATTACTTAGCTTCCACAACAGCCCGCATTTGGAAATGTTTGAGGGCGGAGTAGAAATTGATGAAAGTTATTTTGGCGGACAACGCAAAGGCAGACGCGGTGCTGCCGGCAAAGCCGCCGTATTCGGTTTTTTGAAGCACAACGGCAAAGTTTATACGGTTACCGTGCCCAATACACAAACCGCTGCTTTACTGCCGGTCATCCGCGGACAAGTAAAGCCGGACAGCATTGTCTATACCGATTGCTGCAAAAGTTATGATGTACTTGATTCGGACGGATTCAGCTGCTTTCGCATCAACCACAGTATACGGTTTGCAGAACGGCAAAACCACATTAACGGAATCGGGAGCTTTCGGAATCAGGCAAAACGGCATTTGCTCAAGTTTAACGGTATTCCCAAAGAACATTTTGAGGCTGTATTTAAAGGCGTGCGGACGGCGTTTTGGCAACAGTGAAATAAAGTCTCAAATTTCTATTTTGAAATAATTGGTAAAGAGAGATTTATCTTGGTTATCCAGGGTAGTCCCAATACTTGCACGTAACCGGATGCACTTTCGCTGCCTGCTTCACGGCAGAGCTGGTTAAAAGGGCGGATATCGGAGTTGTGGTGGACAAATTGTTGGCGGATTAAGGGCGGGTAGCGTATGGTAGATATGGCAAAGGCCCGGCTGCATATTTTCAGACGGGCCTTTGCTCGATTTGTTTTTATAGTGTTCCCGTTATATTTGTATCTGCCCCAAGCGTGTTTTTTGGGAAAGAAAAATACTCGGGGCAGCCTGGGCATGCCGCAGTTTTATCAAACTAACGGATGTTGTTTTGCCGCCAATTGATTGTTTTTTATTTCAGTTTCTCCAACAGCTCTTTTGCCAAATCCAAATAGGCCAGCGTGCCTTTGGCTTTGGCATCGTAAGCCAAAGCGGGCATGCCGTGGCTGGGGGCTTCGGCCAGGCGTATGTTGCGGGGAATGGTGGTAGAAAAAAGCTGTTTGCCGAAATGTACCTGCAATTGTTCGGAAACTTCCTGCGAGAGACGGCTGCGGCTGTCATAGAGTGTACGCACAATGCCGATGATGTCTAACTGCGGGTTGATGGCTTGGCGGATTTTGCGCACGGTGGCCACTAAGTCGGAGATGCCTTCGAGTGCATAATATTCGCACACCATCGGCACAATCACGCCGTTGGCTGCTACCAGGCCGTTGAGCGTGAGTAGTGTGAGCGTGGGCGGGCAGTCGATTAACACGAAATCATAATCGCCGGCCACATCGGCCAGCGCGTTTTTCAGGCGCATTTCACGGGCGATTTCCTGTACCAGCTCCACCTCGGCGCCTGCCAGCGCACGGTTGGCGGCCAATATATCGTATGCGCCCGATTCGCTGCGCAGCAGGGCATCTTGGATTGGGGATTCGCTCAGCAGCACTGGGTAGACGCCGCGGATATTGCTTTTGTCGATGCCGCTGCCGGTGGTGGCGTTGCCTTGCGGGTCGAGGTCGATAACCAAAACCCGTTTTTTCTGCGCGGCCAGCGAAGCGGCAAGATTGACCACGGTGGTGGTTTTGCCGACACCGCCTTTTTGGTTGGCTACGGCGATAATCTGTGTGCCCATGTGTGAAACCTGTGAGATTTTGCGGTTGGCCGAATTGTACCGTTATTTGCGGCGCAATGGTATGAAGGCGGCCTGCAATTGAAACTGCCCGGGTTTTCAAGCAGAATGGCGATTTTGTAAGGGTTTTGACTATCTGCCCCTGTTTTCAGCCCGCTTATGGAACAACTCGAATTTTTTGCCATTCCCAGCCCCTGTGTCGGAGTGTGCGAAGCCGATGGTAACGGCTTGTGCAAAGGTTGCCTGCGCAGCCGCAACGAGCGTTTGTATTGGCTGAAAATGAGTGATGCCCAAAAACACCAAGTGATACGGCTGATTGCTGCGCGCCGCCGGAAACTGCAGAAACAGGCGTGGGAAAAACAGCAGGCATCGGCAGAGCTGCCTGAGCAGGCGGGGTTGGGGTTTTAACGGTTGCAGGGTGTGTTTTCAGACGGCCTGATGTGTTTGGGAAAACCTTATCGGGCAGGGCGGTGTATTTTGGTCTGAGCCGGTGTGGAAAATACCATCATAATGAACCGCTTCGTTTCTGTTGCAGACATTGCTGTGTTTTGCCGCATTGTTTGCAGCTTGCCAGGTGCCGAAAATGAAGCGGATTCATTATAGAGCATTCCGGCTCGTTTATTTTGTATTGTTCATTTTTTTGCTTGTTGCTTTGCAAGCCGCGCCGGGCAGGAATGCTGAAAGACTCTGCAAAGGCTGCGTGGCTTTTTAGGGGATTCAACAAACCACTAAACAATCGTTTGAGTAAAAATAAAAGCGTTGGGGGATAAAAAATGCAAACGAGCCGGCATGTTCCAATACTCGGTGTTTGGGAAAAATTCATGCCGGTATTTCAAATTTATGCACCATCTCTAGGTTGTTCTAATCATCTGATTGTTTTTAAAGAGCCATAGGATGCCCGGCCCGATGATGATAAGGAGCATAGCGGTAAGTATGTTCAGACGGCCGGTGTGGTTTTGCAGAAACCACGGTTCCATAACAGTAAGCCGCTGCTGCTTCAGAAGGTGCGCCATACCGGGGTTTGGCCGGTATGGCGTGGATTCATTTGTGTGAAAACGGGAACAGGCTGTGATAGACAGTGGTTTTTTGGTTCAACCGAACCTGACCACTTGGCTTTCATCTACCCGCAGCGGCCATTCGCTGCCCGGTTGCAGGTTGAGGCCGGCAGACTGCGCCGGGTTGAGATAAAGCCGTATTTCGCCGTACTGAGGGTGGTGCAGTGTAATCAGGTTGCGGTCGGGCAGGCGCACGCACGACACAATTCGGCTGGCCGCGCCTTGACAATGGTTGAAGCAGAGTGCCTGCTGCGGAATGTAGCGCTCGTTGCTGATGTTTTCTGCACCGATCAAACGGGCAGCGCAGGCATCAACCGGGGCGCTGATCAGCGTATCCGGTTCGGCCAGTTGGAGAATGCGGCCGTTGTGCATCAGTGCGATATGGTCGGCCAGTGCAAACGCTTCTTCGGGGTCGTGTGTAACCATAACGGCAGGGATATGGAGGCGGCGGATACTCTCGATAGCCAGTTGCCGCAGCCGGCGGCGCAGGTCGGTGTCCAGGCTGGAGAAAGGTTCATCGAGCAGTATCAGTTGCGGTTCGGTAATCAGCGCGCGGGCGAGTGCCACGCGTTGCTGCTCTCCGCCGGAGAGGCTTTCGGGGCGGCGGCCGGCCTCATGGGTTAAGCCGACTCCGGCCAGCATGGCTTCGGCACGCTGTTGCGCCCGGGCTTTGTTTGCCCCGCGCATTTTCAGGCCGAAGGCGGTGTTTTGCAGCACCGTTAAATGCGGCAGCAGGGCATAATCTTGAAATACCAATGAGATATGGCGATGTTCGGGCGGGAGGCGGGTACGGTTTTCGCCGTTTATCCACACTTCGCCGCTGTCGGGTTCCACCAATCCGGCGATGATTTTCAACAGGGTGGATTTGCCGCATCCTGAACGGCCGAGCACGGCCAGCAGCGTGCCGTTGTTTACTTCAAGGGAGATATTGCCGGCCACAGTTTTACTGCCGTAGTGTTTGTTGATGTTTTTGATTTGCAGCATAAATTTCTTTCAGACGGCCTTATATATTGCACCCCAACAAAAGGGGTGTATTTTTACATTATACCCCTTGACAAAGCAGAATAACCGACTTTTTCAGGGGTCTGAAATGTCATTGGCCTACTACACCGTAACACCCGAGCCCGAACTTTTCCCCAAGTCCTACATCGTCCGCATTTTCAAAGACGACAATCTGAGCCGCACGGCCTTTGGTGTGCCGATAAGCCATTATGTTGAATAACCTTGCTTCGAGGCAAGCATGATAAGGCAAATAGCGGGAGCCGCCCCGAGGGAGGGGTGGGGAGGGATGCCTGTAAGGCTTGTGGCGGGGTTGGAAAAATGCAACGATAGTGTATCCACTTAATTTCCGCTACCGAACTGCTGCGCCGCAGCTTAAAGAAAACGATTCGGTAAGCTGTCAAAGCGGCAGCAGGGTCGGTTTTGTATTGCCTGATGTTTTAATATGCCGGATATGCTGAAAAATGAATGATTTGGATTCACTTAACGGGTTGGCCGTCTGAAAAACTTCGGCACAGCCTTGTCTAAACAAAATACCCGCCTGTGTAGCGGGTATTTTCACTGCGCAGGTCGGCTCAGCCTTTGCGGGCAGGCAGTTTTTCTTTGATGCGTGCAGCTTTGCCGGTGAGGCCGCGCAGGTAATAGAGTTTGGCACGGCGCACATCGCCGCGGCGTTTCACTTCGATTTTTTCTACGTTGGGCGAATACAGTTGGAAAGTACGCTCAACGCCTTCGCCGCTGGAAATTTTGCGCACAATGAAGTTGCTGTTCAAACCGCGGTTGCGGCGGGAGATAACCACACCTTCATAGGCCTGCAGGCGGCTGCGGCTGCCTTCCACTACGCGCACGGAAACCACTACGGTGTCGCCGGGTGAGAATTCGGGGATTTGTTTGTTTAAGCGGGCAATTTCTTCCTGCTCTAATTGTTGGATCAGATTCATGTTTTTTCCTAAGTTATGATGGGTTCTCCCGTTGCTCTTGCAGGATTTCGTTCAAGAGGCGGGATTCCTGTGGGATAAAACTGCGCTTTTCGAGTAAATCGGGTCGGCGCGCCAAGGTGCGTCGCAGCGATTCTTTCAACCGCCACTCGGCTATCAGGCCGTGGTTGCCGCAGCGTAATACTTCGGGAACCGTCATGCCTTGAAATTCTAAGGGTTTGGTGTAGTGGGGGCAGTCCAGCAGGCCGTCTGAAAACGAATCCTGTTCGGCAGACTGCATATCGCCCAATACGCCGGGTATCAGCCGTAAAACGGCATCCATCAGCATCATGGCGGGCAATTCGCCGCCGGAAACGACAAAATCGCCGATGCCGATTTCTTCATCAACGCTGCTTTGCAGCAGGCGCTCGTCTATGCCTTCATAGCGGCCGCAGAGCAAAATCAGGTTGTCGGACCGGGCAAGCTCCGCCGCTTTGGAGTGGGTGAGCGGTGTGCCTTGCGGGCTGAGATAAATCACTTTTCTGCTGCCGCTGCATTGTGCTTCGGCTTCTTCGATGGCAGCTTTGAGCGGCGGCGCCATCATAATCATTCCGGGACCGCCGCCGAAAGGGCGGCTGTCGATATAGCCGAGTTTGTTATCGGCAAAGCGGCGCGGGTTGATGGCGTTGAAGCGCCACAAGTTTTGTTTGAGTGCCCGCCCGGTTACACCGTATCCGGTAATGCTTTGAAACATTTCGGGAAACAAGGTAACGGCCTGAATCAGCATCAGTAATCCAAACCCCAGTCGGCTGTGATGGTTTTGCTGTCGGCGGTTACAGTTAGGATGTATTGGGAAACGAAAGGAATAAGTTTCCGGCCGTATCCGCCTTCTACCACCAATACATCGTGTGCACCGGTTTCCATCAGATTTGTAACCATGCCCAAGGTAATACCTTCGGTGTTGGTTACGGTCATGCCCACCAAGTCTGCCCAGTAATATTCATCTTCATCAGCAGGGGTGAAGGCTTTGCGGGGGATCTCTATGGTATGGCCGCGCAGGGCAAATGCTTCATCGCGGTTATCTATGCCTTCGAGTTTTACTTGCAGTTCGCCGTTGGCGGTTTTTCCTGCTTCGAGAATAACGTTGCGGTGCAGGCCGTTTTTGCTTAGCCTCCACTCCGGGTAGTCCAGCAGGCTGTCGGCGTATTCGGTGTCGGCGGCGATTTTGAGCCAGCCTTTAACCCCGAATACGCCTTTGATGTAGCCCATGGCTACCCATTGCTGAGAATTAGTCATGGCAGTTGGCGGGGATTCAGGCTGCGGCTTTTTGCTCTTTAACCAGCTTGGCCACGGCTTCGCTGACTTGTGCGCCTTGTGCGACCCAGTGGTTGAGGCGCTCGGCGTTCAGGCGTACACGCTCTTGTTTTTCGTTGGCTACGGGGTTGTAGAAGCCTACACGCTCGATAAAGCGGCCATCGCGGCGGTTGCGCGAATCGGTAACGACAACATTGAAAAACGGACGGTGTTTCGAGCCGCCGCGTGCCAAACGGATAACTACCATGAGAAAATTCCTTGTATAAAAAATCGGATGTATGGAAAACTGATGATTCTAAGATAAATTAGGATTTTAGTGCAAGTATTTGTTGTTTTAAATTGTGCTTGATGTTGTTTACGGGGGTGTTTTTCGGTTTGTCCAGGGTTAGTACGGCTTCGGTGAGGGCATTGTCGTGCGGAGATGGGGTGAAGGTGAAGCCGAGTTTGCCGGCCAGTTTCAGCATGGCGGTGTTGTTTTGCAGAATTTCGGCACTCATTTCGCGGTAGCCCTGCTGTTTGGCCGTCTGAATGATTTGCGCCATCAGGTGTGCGGCCAGCCCCTGCCCTTGGGCGGCAGGAGTGGTGGTGATGCCGAATTCGCAGCGTCCTGCGGTGTCGGTGGAGCTGAAACGGGCTACACCCAGCCAGATGCCGCTTTCGGTTTCGGCAACAACTGCGCTTTCGCAGGTGTAATCGAGATTGCAGGCGCGGGCGAGCATGGCGGGGCTGAGTTCGGCAAGGTGCATCATGTAGCGGGTGTAGCGTTGTTCTTCGGGCAGGCTGCGCACGAAATTCTGTTTGGCTTCGGCATCTTCGGGCAGCAGCGGCCTGATGCGGACGGTTTGGCCGTTTTTGAGGGTGAAGGTGTGCGCGGGTTTGGCGGGGTAGGGGGCGAACACGTTTTCGGCGGTTTCGGCCTGCGGGTCGGTTTTGATGTTTGAGCTTATGCCCGTGCTGCCGGCGGAAACACTGATTTTGCTGATAAAAGGCAGAGAAGCGGCGGTGTTCAGGCTGTGCAGCAGCTGGTGTATGGTTTTTTGGTGGCGTTTCAAACCGGTTTGGCGGATCAGGTATTCGGCATCGAGCGTGGTAAAGGGCGGCAATACGACCAGTGTGCGTACGGGGGTGCGGACGTAGAGTGCGGCACCGTAACGGGGGTGGCATTTGAATGTGAGTACAAACTGCGGGTTGGCTTCGGGGGTTTTGTGTTCGGGCAGGCAGAGTGATTCGGCCAGTTGCGGCAGGTTGTTTTGCATTTTTTGTATGCCGCGCACCGAAGGTGTTTTCAGATGGCCGGGAAGGGGTTTGGCGGTTTGGTTTTGCTGCTGTTTCAGGTCGGTATAAACGTTTTGGCAGCGGAATGCCTGCAAGGCTTGGGCAGGGCGGGGGAATTGCAGCAGGCCGTCTGAAAAGGGGCTGCTGATGAATAGGGGTTTGCCGGTTTGGCGTTGCAGACCGGCCATCAGCCGCGTGATATTTTCGGCGGTGTTGTCGGCGGTGGGGGCAACGATGGCCAGCAGGGCTTCGGTTTGGTGGTGTTGCAGGCAGTTTTCTGCCAGCGCACGGTAGCGTGCGGGAGCGGGGTTGCTGCCGATGTTTCCGTAAAGGTTTTCAGACGGCCTCTCGTTGCCGGGAAGCGGGTGCAGTGTGATGCCGAGTGTGTCGGCATGGGTTTGCAGGCTGCCGCAGGGTTCGTTGGCGATGATGTGCAGTTTGCGGGCAGGTTTGCTGCCGGCGGCCAGGGCTTGGATGGCGGCGGCGGTTTCATCGGGTGTGAACGCCAATACGCAGCCGCAGCGGCGCGAAATTGCCTGCAAAACCGCTTGTTCTTCTGGATCGGCATAATGGGAAACCGACAGCAGCACGGGCTTGCGGCGGGCGGCGCGGCGTATGGCGCTAAAGAGCCGGCGCTGGTTTTCATGTGGGTTGTGTGTTACGGCAATCAGCCGGGTAGCAGGGTCGGCGGCGAGCATGTCGATAAAGTCGGCGGAAACGGTGGGGCTGAGCGGATAATGCAGTCCGATATGGTATGAAACACCCGGCCCGGCCTGCGTTATTTGAGCCGGCAGGCGCGCGCTTTCCGAAGCGTTGCCGCTGATGATGCCCACACCGCCTGCGGGCAGGTCGGGGAGAATGCCGCTGTTCAAACCCAGTGCGGGCACCTGTATGGCGGCGGGATGGCACACGCTGATGTTTATGCCGTATTTGCGTGCTTTCTGCACCGCTTCTTGCGCTTGTGCCAGCGTGTCGGCGGAGAGGTTGTCCCAATCCTGCACCAAAACGGTATGGGGGATGTTTTGTTTGCGGCAGGCTTTTAAAACGGCTTCGTAGCTTGCGGGCGGAGTCAGCACCAGTACCATATCGGCTGCATCGGGTATGCGGCTTAGGTTGGCGTAGGCTTTGATGCCGCCCACGGTTTTGCGGTGCAGATTAACCGGCGTTATCTGCCCGTGAAAAGGGGTGCGCAACAGCGCAGTCAGCACGCGTTCTCCCAGGCTGTGCGGGCGTTCGCTGGCGCCGATAACGACCAGATGGCGGGGGGATAGGGGAACTGGCCGGTTGTGCATGATATGGCTTTCTTTGGTTGCGGTTGGGTATCTAAGGGATAATGTCTGTATGAAACAAAAAAATAGAATGCTATAGTATTGTTACGCCCCGGCTCGGATAATGGTTTTAAACTACCTTTTAACTGATGGTACATCTGAACCATTCTACGCGGCCTATGATGGCTATGTTGTCGCCCATGTCGGACAAGTCTATTTCAAACGGTGCGTATGCGGGGTTGGCCGAGGTTATCAGCAGCTTGCCCGGTATTGATTGCACACGCTTTACCATCAGGTCGTTGTTGATTCTGAGAACAAACAGGCCTTCGCGGGGGGAGTGGCGGCATGGTTTACCAGTATTGTATCCCCTTCGTTCAGCACACCTTCCATCACGCATCGCGTCCGATGCCCAAAGCATCTTAGTATTGTATCCCCTTCGTTCAGCACACCTTCCATCGAATCGCCTTTTACGGCAATAACCGACAGCTTATCCAGCTCCCTGCAAACATAATGCTCTATCCAATCCCTGTGGAATGCCATATAAAACAAAGGATGCTCGCTTTCTACCGGGTAGCCGTGCCCCGCCGCCGCAAATACGTCATAGCGCGGGATAAAAACAAATTCTTCTATGTTTACGGGATTGCCGCGCGGGTCGGCAGCGGCCGTTGCATTGCTGCCCTTTGCGTCATTGAGGCCTGAGACAGCATCTGCATACGGCTTGCCCTTACCTGTTAATAACCAGTTCAGATTGCAGCCGGTTGATTCTTTAATCTTTATTAGCGTTTCCGTATTTGGTAGGCCGCCCTCGGACCAAATGCGGCTAAATCCGGGCTGGCTCATCCCTATGGCTTTTGCAATAGCGGCGGGCTTTAAATTATCACGCCATAAATAAGCTAACCTTTCTTTAAAAGTGTCCATTTTTTATCCTTTTAAGCGGTTGCTTAGTATTATTCGCTCAACTTAGAAATAATTATAATCAATAACTCTTATTAAAGGATAGTTATATAATTAACCATATTGGCACTGACGATAATCAGGATTGCCATCGTTCCGAAATTTTGGCAGCCGTCCAAAAACGTGGAAAAACCATCAAACAGCTATCTATGGAGGCAGGCTTGAGCCAAAACACCCTGAAAAACGCACTGCAATTTTCATATTCTAAAGGGGAAAAATCATTGCTGAGTTTTTGGAGATGCAGCCCGAGCAAATTTAGCCAAGCCGTTATCAGAACAAGAGTTTCTCTGCTTAATTACATATTAGCAAATAAGCCAAGCAAAAAGGTCAAAACAATATGCAAATGCTAATGTTTAAAAGGTGGTTGTTATGCATTTAGATGATATGTTGTCTCGTCAAATAGCAAAAATCATAGGGAAATCAAGGCTGGCGGTTTAAAGGAGTGTCCGGAATAGCCCGTGGCGGCAAGGTCAAGCTCTATCTGACCACAGCCTGCCCGCCGAAATTCAGGCGGCGATTAAGCAAAAGCAAGCCGCGGAATTGTTGGCGGCGGCACAGCCGGAACAGCTGCCAAGCGTGGTTAAACAGACGCGGACGCCGGCGCGGCGCAAACTGGAGCAGCTGGGGCTGCCGATTAACGAGTATGCCGACGGCCTGACGGACAAAGAGCGCGATGGGGCGCATGCGCGGATGCGGTGGTGGCCGAGGTGCTAAAAATGCACAATGTGGCCGGGCTGAAAATCTCGGCGGCGGTGGAATATGTGGCTCGACAGGCAGAACAGGGCCTGCTGTCGGAGCCGCTAGCGGGCTTTGCGGTGATGCCGCTGGAGCGGCTGGTTGCGCAGGCACAGGTCAAAACCAAGAAAAAACGGGTGCTACACGAAATCGTGGAGTACTGGCTGCGGGCGTGGTGCAACCCGAACAAGTGGCCGTTGCCGATGAGTTATAGGGTGTAGGAAATGGTCGGGTTGTTTACACAACAGGTTGGGAATGAAGCCTGTAAGACCTCAAAAGGGGTGTCACCTTTCAGGCTCTTGTGGGGCTTGACGTTATTATAAAAGTTAACAAAACGACATAACGTTAACAAAACGACATAACTCTTTTTGCCGGTGCGCCGAATCCTTAAACGGATGCTTGTCATGCCACATTTCCATTAAGGTACGGACAACCCGCCCGGCTTTACCATTGGTTTGCGGCCGGGCAACA
>NZ_JADGLG010000034.1:0-27125 GCF_015235335.1 Neisseria sp. 19428wB4_WF04 | reverse complement strand
GCAGCCATACGGCAACGCAGTTTGAGAAACAGATATTGGCACTTTGGGTACTGATGCCGGTGAGTCTGGCGGTATCGGAAGCGGTCAAATCAAGTGTGAAAAGGCGCAGGATTTGACGGAATTTTGATTCGGTAATTTTACTGAACTTTTGGTATTTGTTTTTAATAGGTATATCAGAAGCTTAACATCATTTTTGCTGATTTTGCTTCGTAAGCCCCTAAATAAATTCAGGATTACGACGGCTTTTTTGCAAAAATTTCAACCTATGAAAACCGTTTATTTACCCAACCGCTTGGTTTTGTTGATCACGATTTCTACGCGGCGGTTTTTGACGCGGCCTTCGGGGTTGTCGTTGCCGTCTTCGTTGGTGTTCGGCGCAATTGGATCGGCCGCGCCTTTGCCATCGGTTTGGTAATCATAATGCAGGCCGTGTTTTTCAAGCCATTGCTTCACGGCCTCTGCGCGCGCCAGCGAGAGCTTTTTATTGTAGGCTCTGCTGCCCTTGCTATCGGTGTGGCCTGTGATCAGAATCAGCCCTTTGCCCTTTTCGCGTATCACTTCGGCGGCCTTTTGCAGCTCGGCATCAGCCTCGGGTTTCAAATCGGCCTTATCGAAATCGAACAACACATCGGAAGCCAGATTGATTTCGATATTGAACCCCGTTTGCTGCGCGCTCAGGCTGCTGCCGGTTGCCGACAGATTACTGCCTTGTGCAGAAACTGATGAAACGGGGGCAGAAATTGTTTGTGCGGCAGCAGGTTGCGGCTCGGCTGTTTGCAAAGCAGATGATGCGGGTTGGGCTTGTTGGGCCGGTGCGGCTTGCGCGGGCACAGAAGCAGGCGGCGGCGTTTCCGCCTGCGTGTTTTGGGCGGAGGCGGCAGCGGCAGGTGCTTGGCTGCCTGAAGATTGCGGGTTGCAGGCGCATAAGGCAACGGCGGCAAAAAGGGAAAATGCGGTTGTGGCGTTCATCGGATTGCTCTTTAAAAAAATTAAAGTCGGATTCACTTAGGGAGTGTAGTCAGAAGGCTTGTGAAGCGTTTTTTGAGGGAAAATCTGCAGATGCAAGGCAAAAAGCACAGCAAGATTGAACATCTTGCGAGCATTTTAGCTTCGCAAGTCCGCTATGCTACCTAAAAGCAGCAGATGCGGATTTTAACCAAAAATACCGCCGCAGTGCTTTCCGGCTACACTCCCTAATCTTAGCCGCAGCGCCGACATATTCGGATTCAAGCCCAATTATGTGCGGATATGACTGTTTTTTTTAAATTTTTCGGCGAAACGGTTTTCAGACGGCCTGATCTTGATTGATAGGCCGTCTGAAAACCCCGTATCCGAAAACTTAACGGCTCACGGGAACGGATTCAAACGAACCTATATTAGGAAAATCAATGGTGATGGTGGGTGAAGTCTCGGGCGGGGCAGGGAATTTCAGCGAAATAGTTAGCGGGTGTCTTGTGGAGCCGGGAATGCGTATTTCTTTATGGTGAGTATTATTGATGGGATCGGCCATATATTTGCCGTTTTCGTCTTGCAACAGGGTAATCTTTTTGCTGGTGGTTTTATCGATATAGTCGAAATCGGCTAATTTATGAGAACTTCCTGCAAAATAATCGTATTTGCCGTCGGGTGCTTTGGGCGGAACGGCCACAAACTCCACATTCAGAATCTGACCGACCACTTTGACTTTTGTTAGATGGATGGTGTCGTTACCAACCGTTTTGGTTTGAATCGCCTGCACAGGTTGGCTTTGCGCGGCAACCGGCTCGCGGATCAGGCTCTCACCCGAAGTGGGTGCTACTGCCTGCTGCGGTGCTTGCGCAGCAGGTTTGGCTTGTGCCGGAACTTGCTGCTGCGTCTGTTGCGCAGGCGCAGCGGGTGTTGCTTCTTTTTGACAGGCGGCCAAGCCGGCCAATGCGGTTAAGTGCATACAGCCAATATTTGCAAACGCATGTTTTGCTCCTTCAGATATAACGGTATCGGTGGTTAATATTACTTTGACTTATCGTTAATGTATTAAGTTCAGCCCAAAAGAGCAATTAATTTAATAAAAATCAAAAGGCCGTCTGAAAACCTGCTTCGGTTTTCAGACGGCCTTTTCAAGCATCAAGCCGATAAGGGTTAGTCGGCTTGACGGCGTAAAATAGCGGGAATTTCAAAATCGTCCAGCACAGATTGGTTGGCAAAGTCGGAAGCAGTCAAGTTCATACTCCGGGTGCTGCGGCCGGAACGGATCAAGCCGTTAATGTTGCCAAAACCATCGTCTGTACCGGTTGCCTGCTGGGTTTTCACCATGCGCAAGTTGTTTGGGACGGCAGCGGTGTTTTCTTTCAGGCCGGTAGCGATGATGGTTACGCGGATAGCGTCTTCCTCCATTCCTTCATCTTCGGCAGTACCATATTTGCGCTCGGCATCCGGATGTGCGTATTCGTCCACCACTTTCATGATTTCGCGGTATTCAGACATTTTCAGGCAACCGGGCGCCGTGGTGATGTTTACCAATACGCCGCGCGCACCATCTAGGGTTACGTCATCCAACAGCGGGCTGGAAATGGCTTGCTCGGTTGCCAAGCGGGCACGGTCGATACCTTGTGCGAAGCCTGAACCCATCATCGCCATACCCATAATGCTCATCACATTTTTCACATCGGCGAAATCCAAGTTGATGAAACCGGGCCGCGTCACCACTTCGGAAATACCGGCAACTGCATCCCGCAATACATTATCGGCAGCACGGAACGCTTCGCGCACGGTAATGTCTTCACCCAACGCTGTCATCAATTTGTCGTTCGGGATAACAATCAGGGAATCCACTTGGCTTTTCAGGTGATCCATGCCTTCTTGGGCAATGTGTACGCGTTTGCCTTCGTGGCCGAACGGGCGGGTTACCACGGCAACGGTCAGGATTCCTTGTTCTTTTGCAATTTCTGCAACAACGGGAGCAGCTCCCGTGCCGGTTCCGCCGCCCATGCCGGTTGTAATGAACAGCATATTGGCACCGCGGATGGCATCGGCAATGGCCTCTCGGTCTTCTTGGGCTGCTGCACGACCGATTTCAGGGTTAGCACCCGCACCCAAGCCGCGTGTCAGGTTGGTGCCCAGCTGGATACGTTTGGCAGCGTTGCTTCTGCCCAAAGATTGGGCATCCGTATTGGCACTGATAAATTCCACCCCTTGAACAGTATTTAAGATCATATTGTTAATGGCATTACAACCGCCGCCGCCGATACCGATAACTTTAATAACCGCAGGGCTTGCGGCGGCCTCTACTACATCGTAAACCAATTCCATAAAATACTCCTCTGCGCCCTGCGTTAGGACGGGTAAACAAATGACGGCTAAATAGCTGCAAAATTTGGCGTTATTATATAAGAAGCCCCTGCTTACTGGCAAAATTCTTCTTACATTTTTACGAGAATTTTAAAAATTATTCTTCAACCATTCTTTCAGCCTGACCAGCCAGTTTTCTTTCGGTTCCCTGATGGCTACCACTCCGGTAACGGGGGCACCTGAAACTTCGCCTCGGGCGGCCTGGAGAAGGCCGATAGCCGTGGCATACCTGGGGTTGCGGATGCGCTCGGAAACGCCGCCTATTTCGTGCGGCACGCCGATACGGGCGGGCAGATTGAACACGTCTTCGGCCAAATCAACGATGCCGGTAAGCAGCGATGCGCCGCCGGTGAGCACCACGCCCGAGGTAAGCACTTCTTCGGGAAAACCGCTGCGGCGCAGCTCATTAAGGGTAAGCTCTAAAATTTCTTCTACCCTCGGGCCGATTACGCTGGCCAAAACACGGCGGGAAATCTGGCGCGGCTGGCGGTCGCCCACGCTGGGCACCTCTATCATTTCATCCAAGCCTTCCATGGTGGCGATGGCAACGCCGTGGTTGATTTTGATGTATTCGGCGGCGTTATGCGGCGTGCGCAGGGCTTGTGCCAAATCTTTGGTAATCAAATCACCTGCAACCGGAATCACAGCGGTATGGCGGATGGCACCGTTGGTGTAAACAGCGATGTCGGTGGTGCCGCCACCGATGTCGATTACACAAACGCCCAAGTCTTTTTCGTCTTCGGTTAACACGGCCTGACCGCTCGCCAACGGCTGCAGCATAATCTGTTCCATATGCAGGCCGCAGCGGTTGACGCATTTTTGAATGTTTTGCAGGGCAGTAATCGCACCGGTAATGATGTGCACGCGGGTATCCAGGCGCACCCCGCTCATACCGATGGGCTCTTTCACACCGGGCTGGTTGTCGATGATGTATTCCTGCACCACGGTGTGCAGAATATTGTGGTCTGGCGGAATATTGACGGCTTTGGCAGTTTCGATGGCGCGGTCGATGTCGGCTTGGGAAACTTCGCCGTCTTTGATTTTCACCACGCCTTGCGAATTGAGGCTGCGGATATGGTTGCCGGCAATACCTGTGGTTACGCTGTCGACTTTGCAGTCGGCCATACGCTCTGCCTCTTCCATGGCCTGTTTGATGGCTTGGGCGGTGGCATCGATATTGGTTACCATGCCGGCTTTGAGGCCGCGCGAAGGTGCCTGCCCCAAGCCGATAATATGGATTTCGTTATCTTCGTGCACTTCGCCGATTAATGCGATAACTTTAGAAGTGCCTATATCCAATGCACTGATGTATTTGCCTTTTACCATGATGTCCCATTCGTTTGCTGATTACTGTCGGTTTTGCAGTTCGATGCCTGATGCACTGTTTTCAGACGGCCTGCCTGCCTGCGGCTCCTGCCGCTTGTCGTGGTAGCGCACGGCGAATCCGTCTCGGTAGCGCATATCCACATAGGCCAAGTTGCCTTGCTGCGCCTGCAAAATGCCCGGCCACATTTCGGCGAAGCGTTGCAGGCGTTCGGTTTCGTTTTCGCGACCCAAGCGCACGGAAATACCGTTATCCAGCCCTACCGTCCAAGCCGATCGCGGTGAATACTCAAGTTCGGCAACGACCAAACCTAAGGGTTTTAAAACGGCGTTAAATTCGTTGAAATGCTTCACCATAATTTTGCCGGTTCCCGCTCCGCCTGAAAACACAGGGAATTTTTCATCGGTAGCGGCAGTGAAAAGGTTGCCGTTGCTGTCGAGCAGGCCTGATTCTTTCCAGCGCGCCACAGGAATGCGCTCGATGAGGCCGATTTCGACTGTGTCGGGCAAACGGCGGCGCACGGTTACTTTATCCACCCACGGCAGCTTGGCAAACGCTTCCTGAGCACCGTTCAAATCAGCGCGGAAGATGTTGCCGCGTATATATTTCTGCGCCACGGTTTGCAGCTGCTTGCTGCCGGTGCGCCGTATTTCGCCTTCGATTTTGACCTGTTTCACCGGAAAATACGGCGAATTGTAAACCCAAACGGTCAATGCCCCCAGCAGTATTGCCACTACCAGAATCATCAGCCAACGGGTTATGCGCCTCAGGGCGCCTGCATTATCCCACATGAGCGGTTTTCAGAATTTCAACACATAAATCGGCGAAGCTCAAGCCGGTTTGGGCAGCCGACTTCGGCACCAGGCTGTGGCCGGTCATGCCGGGCAAGGTATTGATTTCAAGAAGATACAGCTTGCCGTCCGTGTCTTTCAGGAAATCCACGCGCACCACACCTTCGGCACCGATTGCCTGTGCGGCACGCACCGACAGCGAGCGCATCAGGGCTTCATCGGCTGCATTCAAATCAGCCGGGCACCGGTAAACGGTATCATCGCGCGTGTATTTGGCTTCGTAATCGTAAAATTCGGTGGCGGGAATGATGCGGATGGCGGGGTAGCCTTTGCCGTTAATCACGGGGCAGGAATACTCGCCGCCGCCGATAAAACGCTCGGCAATAATTTCGCCGTGCAAGTGTTTGAGACTGTTATACACCTCTTTCAGACGGCCTGTTTCTTTTACTTTCACCACGCCCACGCTGCTGCCTTCTGCAGCGGGTTTCACAAACATCGGCAAACCCAGCCCGCGCTCAACGGCATCGAAATCGCTGTCATCGTGCAATACGGCAAATTCGGGCACAGGCAGCCCCAGCGCCTGCCAAATCAGTTTGCAGCGGTATTTGTCCATGCCTACGGCCGAGGCCGTCACGCCGCTGCCGGTGTAGGGTATGCCCAAAAACTCGAGCGCGCCCTGCACGGCACCGTCTTCGCCGTAAGTGCCGTGCAGAATATTGAAGGCCGTCTGAAAGCCCCGGGCTGCCAGCTCGTGCAAAGGGGTTTCTTTCGGGTCGAACGGGTGTGCGTCTATGCCTTTGCTTTGCAGGGCGGCAACAACGGCGGCACCGCTCTCGAGCGACACTTTACGCTCGCTGGAAAATCCGCCCATCAACACGGCAACTTTGCCAAAATCTTGCATATTTACGGTTTCTTTCTTTTTCAGACGGCCTGTTTATCGGTTTGCACCAACAATCGGCAGCCCCTGTGTTTGATTATTTTTCAGACGGCGTTGCCGCTGCCCTGCCGCTCAGCCTGCGCCCCTGCCAGTGCCTGCGGGGTTTTGTTGATGCTGCCTGCGCCCATGGTCAGCACCACATCGCCGTCTTGCAACACGCTCAACAAGGTGCCGGGCAGAGCATTGACATCTTCGCAGTAAATCGGCTCGAGCCTGCCCAACACGCGCACGGCACGCGCCAGCGCACGGGCATCGGCGGCCACAATCGGCTCTTCGCCGGCGGCATACACTTCGGTCAGCACCAGCAAATCAACGGTGTTCAACACGCCCACGAAGTCTTCAAACAAATCACGGGTGCGGGTGTAGCGGTGCGGCTGGAAGGCCAACACCAAACGTTTGCCGGGATACGCGCCGCGCGCAGCGGCCAGCGTAGCGGCCATTTCTACAGGGTGGTGGCCGTAGTCGTCGATCAGCATCGCCCTGCCGCCGCCGGGCAGGGCGATGCCGCCGTATTTCTGAAAACGGCGGCCGACTCCGGCAAAACCCAGCAAGCCCTGCTGAACCGCCTCCACCGATGCGCCCACTTCGAGCGCCACGCCGATGGCGGCCAGCGCATTGAGCACGTTGTGGCGGCCGGGCATATTCAGCACCACTTCAAACGGCTCGATACCCTCCTGCTTCACATGAACGCTGAAACGCATTTTTTCGCCTTCCGCCCGCAGGCCGGTAGCGTAAATATCGGCACTTTCATCCAAACCATAGGTGGCATAGGGCTTGCTGATACGCGGCACGATGGCGCGGACGTGTTCGCTGTCGGTACACAAAAACGCTTTGCCGTAAAACGGCATACGGTGGATAAACGACACAAACGCCTGATGCAGTTTTTCAACGCTGTGGTCGTAGGTGTCCATATGGTCGGTGTCGATATTGGTCACCACCGACATAATGGGCGTAAGGTGCAGAAACGAAGCATCGGATTCGTCTGCTTCGGCCACCAGATATTCACCCTGCCCCAAGCGGGCGTTGGTGCCGGCGGCAGTGAGTTTGCCGCCGATAACGAAGGTCGGATCCATGCCGGCCGCCGCCAGAATAGAGGCAGTGAGGCTGGTGGTGGTGGTTTTGCCGTGCGTGCCGGCAACGGCAATGCCGTCGCGGAAGCGCATCAGCTCGGCCAACATCAGCGCACGCGGAATCACGGGGATTTTCCGCTCTTGGGCCGCCCGCACTTCGGGATTGTCGGGTTTGACGGCGGTGGAAACCACCACCACATCGGCATCGGCAACGTGATCTGCAGTGTGGCCGGAGCAAACCCGGATGCCCAAACCGCTCAAATGCTGCGTTACTGCGCTTTGCGCCTGATCGGAGCCGGACACTCTAAACCCCAGGTTGTGCAGCACTTCGGCGATTCCGCTCATGCCCGAACCGCCGATGCCGACAAAATGAATATGATTGACTCTGTTTTTCACGTTGTTGTTTTCCTGAAGCCTGTTTCCCGTTTCAGACGGCCTTAAGGCCTTAAGGCCGTCTGAAAATCCGAAAGGCGTTATTTTAAAGGGCGGTGGGCGGATACGCTATGGTTTTAATGTAAAAGGGTGTTCAGAAGGTTGCTGCCGTGCGGGTTTTGTGCTGCTTCCCAAGCATTGCGTTTGCGCAAAACCGGCAAACGCCCTTTGCAGCAGCAGCCGGCCGTCTGAAAAAACCTTTCCCCGCTCCGCTCACAGGGTGGCGGCAATCGCGGTAACCGCCACATCATCGGCACTGTAGGGCATGGCCAGCGTGCGGGCGTTTTCGGCCCACTCGAGGCAGCGTTCGCGGTCGAGCGCCCACAACACTTCCGACAGTTTCTCGGCGGTGAGCTGCGACTGCGGCAGCAGCAAGCCGGCATCGGCCTGCACCATAAAGCGGGCGTTGGCAGTTTGGTGGTCGTCCACCGCGTGGGGATACGGCACCAGCAGCGCGCCCACCCCGGCGGCGGTCAGCTCGGCAACCGTGAGTGCGCCCGCGCGGCAGATAACCACATCGGCATTTTCGTAGGCGGCGGCCATATCATTGATAAACTCCACGCATTCGGCCTGCACGTTAAGCACTTCGTAGTCGGTTTTGAGCGTGCCGAGCTTGCCGCGCCCCGCCTGATGGTAAATCTGCGGGCGTTCGCTTTCGGTGAGCAGCGCCAGCGCGCGCGGCACGGTTTGGTTGAGCACGTCTGCCCCCAAACTGCCGCCCATCACCAACACTTTCAGACGGCCTTTCCGCCCCGCAAAACGCTCGGCGGGCGGCGGCAGGTTGCTGATGTCGGCGCGCACGGGGTTGCCGACCAAACCATCGTGGTTGGCGAAAGTGCGCGGAAAAGCATACAGAACGCGGCGCGCCCAGCGGGCAAGCTGTTTGTTGGCCAAGCCGGCCACGGCGTTTTGCTCGTGAATCACAATCGGCACCCCCGAGAGCTTGGCAGCCGCGCCGCCGGGAAAAGTAACGAAACCGCCGAAGCCGATAACGCAATCGACACGGTGTTTTTCAATCACCCGCATTGCCGCCCGCACGGTTTTGAACAAGGTAAACGGCAATTCCAGCTTGCGCTTCCAGCCGTTGCCGCGAACGCCTTTAATCGCCAGCGTTTCGAGGCGGATGTTGTGCTTGGGCACAATGCGCTCTTCCATCGAGTCTGCGCTGCCCAGCCAAACCACATGGTGCCCGTGTCCGCGCAGGGCTTCGGCCACCGCCAGTGCGGGGAAAATATGGCCGCCGGTGCCGCCGGCCATCAGCATAAAGGTTTTACTGCCCATAACTTGAATAATCCTTTTTTATCGTAAAACAACGCGAAACGATACGGCGCAGCTCCGTCCCGGCTCAAAAACAACCCGGCAGACCGCCAAAGCGGCAGAATGGTGCCGGCCGTCTGCATTGCCTGCAGCATCGGCTTCCCGCTGCCTGTTGCGCTGTTTCACTATCATGATATTTTGGGTTGATACGGTTTTTCAGACGGCCTTTACCACGGGCGGCCGTGTTATGCTTCCACTTTGTAGCCGCGCATTTTCAGGCGGTTTTCATAGTCCACGCGCAACAGCAAAGCCATACACACCAGCATGATGATCACTGCCGAACCGCCGTAGGACATCAGCGGCAGGGTTAAGCCTTTGGTGGGCAGCAGGCCGATGTTCACGCCGATATTGAAAAAACTCTGAATGCCCAGCCAGATGCCGATGCCTTTGGCCACAAACGCACCGAAAAACAATTCCAGATCGCGCGCCTGCTTGCCGATGGAAAACGCCCGCCACACCAGCCACGCATAGCAGAAAATCAGCACCGAAATGCCCACGAAGCCAAATTCTTCGCCGATAACCGCCAAAATAAAATCGGTATGCGCTTCGGGCAGATAAAAACGCTTCTCCAAACTCGCGCCCAAGCCCACGCCGAACCATTCTCCGCGCGCAATCGCCATCAGCGAGTGGGTGAGCTGGTAGCCCTTGCCCAGCGGGTCTTCCCACGGGTTTAAGAATGCCGACACCCGCGCCATACGGTAAGGAGCAACGGCAATCAGCGCCACCATGCTGGCCAAGCCGATGCCCACCATCATCAAAAACCAACGCCACGGCAGCCCCGCTAAAAACAGCAGCCCCATCGCCACGGCCGTTACCACCACAAACGAGCCGAAATCCGGCTCCAACATAATCAGCCCCAAGCCTATGCCCACCGGCACGGCGGAAAAGCGCACTTTTTTAAACTGCTTCAAGATTTCGGCGCGGCGGGTGAAAAAGCTCGACAAATATAAAATCGTTGCCAGCTTGAATATTTCGGTGGGCTGCAGATTCACCGGCCCCAAGTGTATCCAGCGTTTCGCGCCGTTGATCTCCCGCCCCACGGCCAACACCGCCGCCAGCAGCAGCAGGGCGGCAAACAGAATCCACGGCGTGTATTTCTTCCACTTGGCCACCGGCACTTTAAACGCAGCCAGCCCCGCCAAAGCGCCCGTGGCCAGAAACGCGGCCTGGCGCGAAAGATAAAACCACTGGTCGCCGCCGTCGTGGGCGGCATAAGCGATGGAGGCGGAATAAATCATCAGCAGGCTGAACGACACCATCAGTATCACCATCCACAGCAGCGATTGGTCGGTTTTGTGGCCGCTGCGCAGAATTTTGCGGTCGAGGATTTTGGATTCTGTAATCATATTGCTGTAAAAATTATTGCATTTGAATTTCAAACAAACGGCTTTTCTGCGCTGCGGCACAAGGCCGTCTGAAACAATCTGCACTGCGGCATATTGCGCCTCGGGCGTTTCAGGCACCGGTTTGTCCGGCACGGACAGCCCCCCCCCCCGGTTTTCAGACACCGCGCCAAACAGCCCGCCGCAAAACGTGAAAAAGACGGCTGCCCGAGGTTTCGCTGTTTTCAAACGCCGCGGCCGCACACCCAATGCAGCCGTTGCCGGGGCTTTTCAGACGGCCTTCACAACGCCTCAAACGCCTTAACAAACACTTCTGCCCGATGCGCGTAACCTTCAAACATATCGAAGCTGGCGCAGGCGGGGGAAAGCAGCACAACATCGCCGCTTTGCGCGAGCCGATAGGCCGTCTGAACGGCTTCGGGCAGGGTTTCGCAATCCATCAGCTCCACGCCGCAGCCGCTTAAATCACGGCGGATTTGCGGCGCATCGGTGCCGATCAGCAACACTGCGCGGGCTTTGTTTTGCAGCGCGGCGCGCAGCGGGGTGAAATCCTGCCCTTTGCCCTGCCCGCCGGCAATCAGCACAATCGGGCTTTTCAGGCCGGAAACGGCGGCAACGGTAGCGCCGACATTGGTGCCTTTGCTGTCGTCTATAAAGGTGATGCCGTTTTTTACGCCCACTTTTTCCACGCGGTGCGGCAGCCCTTTGAAGGTTTGAATTTGTTGCAGCAGCCCGGTTCGCGGCAAGCCGATGCTTTCGCACAGGGCGAGCGCGGCCAAAACGTTGGCAGCGTTGTGCAGGCCTTGCAGCGGCACGGCGGCGGTGTCGAGCAAAACGCTGCCGCCCGCTTTCAGACGGCCAGTTTGAACATCTGCCCAATAATCGGTTTCGTTTTCCAGCGAAAACCATTTTATCCGGCGGCCGCTGCGCTTCATGGCGCGGCACAGCGCATCATCGGCGTTGAGCACCTGCACGCCGCTGCCGCCAAAGATTTTGTCTTTGGTGTGGGCGTAGTCGAGCAGGTTGCGGTAGCGGTCGAGATGGTCTTCGGAAATATTCAGCACCACTGCGGCATCGGGGGTAAGGCTTTCGGTGTTTTCGAGCTGGAAGCTGGAAAGTTCGAGCACCCACACATCGGCTTTTCTGCCTTCGCGCTGCAATTCGGCTTCGAGCACGGGCGTGCCGATATTGCCGGCCACCACAGTGTCCAGCCCGCATTTCGCGCACAGGTGGCCCACCAGGCTGGTTACGGTGGTTTTGCCGTTGCTGCCGGTGATGGCGATCACTTTGTCGCCGCGCGCTTTCACGATACGGGCGAGGATTTCGATGTCCCCGACCACCCTGCCGCCGTTTTGTTGGAATACGGCGATTTCCGGCGTGCGCCCGCTGATGCCTGGGCTGAGCGCGAGAATGTCGAACCCCTGCGCCAAAACGTCTTTCAGACGGCCTGTGTGGCAGTTTAAGCCTTTGAAAAGCTGCGTGAGCTGCGCTTCGCGCCCGGGATTCAAACCGGCATCGTAAGCCGCCACCTGCGCGCCGGCGCGGCGCAGATAAGCAATCATGGAAACGCCGGTGCTGCCGAGGCCGGCAACGAGGATTTTTTGGTTTTGCCAATTCATGTTGCTGCCCATCAATATTTCGTCATACTCAAATATTTCGTCATACCCGGGCCTGACCCGAGTATCTTGCTTTTTATTTTATAAGGCCCTCTGAAACTTTGCTGCAAACTTTCATCGGCAGTACATGTGGATACTCGGGTCAAACCCGGGTATGGCGGCAATAGGTTATGCTTTTCAGACGGCCTTTACTTTTCAGACGGCCGTCAGCGGATTTTCAGCGAGCTTAAGCCCACCAACACCAGCACGATGGTGATAATCCAAAACCGCACCACCACCTGTGTTTCTTTCCAGCCTTTTTGTTCGTAGTGGTGGTGGATGGGCGCCATCAGAAAGATGCGTTTTTTGGTTTTCTTATACCAGCCCACCTGCAGCATCACGGATACGGCCTCCACCACAAACAGGCCGCCCATAATCACCAGCACCAGCTCCTGACGCACAATCACCGCCACCGCGCCCAAGGCCGCGCCCAAGGCCAGCGCACCCACGTCGCCCATAAACACTTGCGCGGGATAGGCGTTGAACCACAAAAAGCCCAAGCAGGCGCCGCACATGGCGGTGCAGAAAATCACCACTTCGTTGGCGCCGGCCACATAGGGCAGTTGCAGATATTGGGCAAACTGCGCATGGCCGCCGGCGTAGGCGAAAATCGCCAAACCGCCCGCCACCAGCACCACAGGGAAAGCGGCCAGGCCGTCCAAACCATCGGTGAGGTTCACTGCGTTGGAAGTGCCCACAATGGTAAGATAAGCCAAAACCACAAAGCCCACCACGCCCAGCGGCAGGGCGATTTGTTTGAAAAACGGCACGATCAGGATATTGTTGGCCGAGTTTTGCGCCACATAAAACAGCAGCAGCCCCGCCGCCAGTGCCACGCCCGACTGCCACACCATTTTAAACCGCGCCGACACACCGTTAGGGTCTTTATAAACCACTTTGCGCCAGTCGTCATAAAACCCCAACGCGCCGGTGGCGAGCAACACCAGCAGCAGAATCCAGATATAGGGGTTGGCCAGATTGCCCCACAGCAGGGTGGAAACGGTGATGGCGGTGAGAATCAGCGAGCCGCCCATGGTGGGCGTACCGGTTTTGATCAGGTGGGTTTGCGGTCCGTCGTGGCGCACGGCCTGGCCGACTTTCAATTCGGTGAGCCTGCGTATCGTCCACGGCCCCAGCAGCAGCGAAAACGCCAGCGCGGTTAAAGCGGCCATCACGGCGCGGAAAGTGGTGTATTGGAAAACGTTCAGCGCCGAAAACCAGTTGCTGAAGTGGGCTAGCCATAAAAGCATGGGGGTTGCTTCCTTTGTGTGTGATTCTCGTGTTTGGGTTTGTCGGTTTGTTGCTTCGGCAGGGCGGCCGTCTGAAACGGTTTCAGACGGCCTTTTCCAGCAGCGCTTCGGCCACTTCTTCCATCTTCATAAAGCGCGAGCCTTTCACCAGCACATTCGCACCCGGCGGCAAATCGCGTGCCAACGATTCAATCAGCGGGGCTTTGCCGGCAAACCACAATCCGTTGCCGCCGAAAGCTTCCGCCGCCGCTGCGCTATAACCGCCGACAAAATAAGCCGATTCGATGCCTTTATCGCGGGCGTATGCGCCCACTTCGGCGTGCATGGCGGCCGCTTCGTTTTCGCCCAATTCGCCGATGTCGCCCATCACAAACACGCGCGGGGCGGGGAGCCGGGCCAGCACATCGAGCGCGGCTTTCATGCTGTCGGGGTTGGCGTTGTAGGTGTCGTCCAACACGGTGGCGCCGTTAATGCCGCGTTTCACGTTCAGACGGCCTTTGATGTTGGTAAAACCGCAAAGGCCGTCTGAAACCTCTTGCAGGCTCAAGCCGGCGGCCAACGCCAGCGCGGCGGCAGCAGCAGCATTGGCCACATTGTGCCGCCCCGGCACCGGCAGCCTGACGGCGGCACGCCCGTTGCCGGCCACCAAATCGAATGTGCACGACAGCGGCTCCAACACGATATTTTTGGCATGGATATCGCCGCTCTGCACACCGAAAGTCTGCTGTTTCAAACCTTGTGCGGCCGTCTGAAACACGGCCGCATGGGCATCTTCGGCCGGAACCAGCGCCAGGCCGTCTGCGCCCAAACCTTGATAAATCTCGCTTTTGGCCCGGGCAATATCGCCCACGCTGCCGAAACCGCAGCCGATGTGGGCACGCAGGGCGTTATTGACCAACGCCGCATCGGGGCGGGCAATCTGCGTGAGCGCGGCCAGCTCGCCGAAATGGTTCATACCCATTTCGATCACGGCATAACGGTGCGCGGGCGTGAGCTTGAGCAGGGTGAGCGGCAGGCCGATGTGGTTGTTGAAATTGCCCGCCGTCGCCAGCACGGCCTCTTTGCCGAAACGATGGCGCAGTATGCCCGCCAGCATTTCTTTCACGGTGGTTTTGCCGCCGGAGCCGGTGATGCCGAACACAAACGGGTTGATTTCGTTGCGCCAGACCCTCGCCAGCGTTTGCAGTGCGGCCGGCGTATCGCCCACCTTCAACGCGCCGGGCAGCGCGGCGCAGTCTTGGCGCGACACCACAACTGCCGCTGCGCCTTTGGCCAACACTTCTGCCGCAAAATCATGCGCATCGAAACGTTCGCCGGCCAGGGCGAAAAACACATCGCCGCTTTGAATATCGCGGCTGTCGGTTACGATGCGCTTGATTTCGACACCGCCGTTTTCAGACGGCAGCGGCAGGCTCAGGGCTTGGCGGATAAAGTTCAGGGTTAGAGATTTCATTTTCGTGTTCTGTATTCTTTTCTATTCAAAGAGCTGCATTTTGCGCAATGTTTTATTTTTCAAACAATCTTATTTTTGGATTTGGTTTTAAACAAATTGTGTTGCTTTGAAGACGAATTCAGCGTAATATTTATCTCGAAACGGCCGCTACCTCTGCTTTTGCATGTAGTGGCCTTTATTTTTTCCACAAATCCCATTCCCGATAATGCTCCGGCAATCCGAATGCAGCCAAGCTGATAACGGCTTCTTCGGGAAATTCACGCAACAGCTCATCAAACCTGTCCGCCCATTTAGAATGCGGGCACAATATTTGCATCATCTGCTGCATAATGCAGAAATAGAAAAACGGATGGTAATTTTTGAGTTTTTTCCAATATTCATCTGTCGAAATGGGCGCTGCCTGCTGAACGATGCGTGTATTCCACAATCGGTCGTGATGGGCTGCGATATTACGTATCTCATTCAAACTACGCAGCCACTTCGCAAATATCCCGCCATGCAACGCACCGTATTTACGGGCAATGAGATTTTGATCCTGATGCTTCATCCCCTCATATAGGCGGGACATCGCACCAAAGTCCCATAATCCGCATACTGCCCAAACCGGCAAGTGCCCGTATTTATGTAAATTATGAACGACACAAGATATTTTCCGTTGCCGGGCTTTTCTAATCAATTCTTCCAGCCGCTCATACCATTCCTGATACTTAGTCTTCCCGTTGGCCTGAATGGTTTTGGCAAACTTACCATCGAAACACGCCGCGTTTTCATGAGCCAGCGGATCTTTCTTACCCAGAATATGCACGATATCCACCCGCACAGCCATTTCAATCCGCTCAAGTGCATCCAATGCCAGAAAGCGCAATTTTTTATCAAACAGATATAGCGATAAAACACGCTCAAAACTGCTATTGGGCCGGAAGGTTTCCAGCAAAACCTGATTTTGCCCATCCCATTGTCGGAAAACATGAAAATAGCCGCTCAAACGATAATACCCGATACGGCGCAGATATTTTTCCGCACGCTCCCTATCGTCAATTCGCATCCCCCTGCTTTCCAGCACTGCAACTTGGCCGGCAAAATCCCGCCACGGTTTTATCGGTTCAAACATATTTTCAGACGGCCTTCCGTTATATTGTTTTTATATTTGCTTCTGATACTTAAATTTACCCAAACTCAACTCATCTATTCTGATCAATCAACGGATAAGGATTCACCGCGCCGCCGTAGGTGGGGTAAACGCCGTAGTGCAGGTGCGGCGGCGTGGTTTTGGCGTTGCCGGTTTTGCCCACATAGCCGATAACTTCGCCGGCCTTCACTTTGCTGTATAACTTTGCGCCGGCAAATTTTTTCAGGTGGGCGTAGTAGTGCCATGCGCCGGGGCCCTGTATGCCGATTACTTTGCCGCCCAGCCTGTTTTTGCCGCGCTTGGTAATAATGCCGTTGGTGGTGCTGCGCACGGGCGTGCCGCTTTTGGCGAAAATATCCACGCCTTCGTGCCTGCGGCCGCCGCTGCGGAGTGCACCCCAAGTGTCGTCGAACTTTTTGCCTTTAACGGGGTTGATTAAACTTTGCACGGCGGGGGCGGGTTGCGCCTGCAGTTCGGCCAGCTCTTGGCTCGGGCGCACGGCTTGGCAGCCCCACAAGAAAACGGCAGCAAAACACACCAGCCGCCCGGCAGGTTTCGATATCACTTATCGGGCTCCTTTCGTTGGTTTCAGACGGCCTGTTATTTGTTTCGACAAAGGCCGTCTGAAACATTTCCTTCCTTAATCTACATCACTGCCCGCATATGTTTCATTAATGTTTTGGGTGTAACAAAGGTTAATCCGTACATACTGCCCAATGCCGCTGCCTGAGCATCTTCCAAATCGGTTGCCAACACAATAAATTTGGCAGCGGGCAAATTCAAACGCTTTCTCAACCGCACATATTTCTCAATATCTTGGCGGAACTCACCCGACTTACATTCAATCACCAGCGGCGGCTGCCCGGCCGGCCGGAAAACCACATCCAATTCATACACATCTTCATTACTGAATCTGATTTTCACATTGCGGGCACAAGAAAAGGCATATGTCTTGCCGCGCTGCTTGGCTTCGGCCAACATTTTGCCCAGGGCATACCATTCCAACCAACCGCCGCTGAAAAAATGCTTGATGGCAGCGGCTTTTTGCAGATTCAGCCGGATAATTTTTTCCTGCTTCTGATAAAAATATTTGGCAAATAATGTATGGCTGTAAAACTGGCGGCACATATTGTTAATCAGTTGCGCATCTTTCTGCGCCATTTTGCCTATGTCGAGATTGATTCCGGTATGGTTGTTACGGTATGCCCACCCGATGCGGCTCAAAATATCCTTGGTAATGTGGTATTTTCCACCGATTTCTGCAGCGGCCTCGTCAAAATAGCCGCTCATATCGACCGCCGAAAAATCAAACGCAGGCACAATATTTTGTTTGATAAACCATTGTTTAAGCGGCTCATGCTGCTCTTCTGTTGCCAGCACATCGGTTGCGGCGAGATTCACGCCCACCAATAAATTATTTTGCTCCTGCTCCTGCTCCTGCTGTTGCGGCGTTTGGCCGCTATCTTCCGGCATTTCCTGCTCTTGGGCTTTCAGCACCCGTAATTCCCGATTAACGGCAAAATAGCGCTCCAAAAGCTTCTGCACAAAAAATAAGGTGTCGTAAACCTTATTGGGTGCTTGGCATTTCAAACAGGCAACTTCTGTCATATTCGGCTGCCAAGCATGCTCTGCCAAATGTCCGCATTTATTACAACGATAAATTCCCATTCGTTTTCCTTTCCGTTCTGTCAGTGAGTTTATTTACTTTTTGTTTTCAGACGGCCTGTTCAAACCACCCCCAAAGGCTGTCTGACACAGTAATTGCCATCCGGTTTTATCTTTGCGCCAGCGCTTTTTCCGCTTCTTCGAAATCGGAAAAGTGATGCTTCTCGCCCTGAACATCCTGATAGGTTTCGTGGCCTTTGCCGGCAATCAGAATGATGTCGCCTGCGGCGGCGTGTTTCACTGCATAGCCGATGGCGGAGCGGCGGTCGGCTTCGATGTGCTCGGGGTCCGGCACTGCCGGCAGAATGTCGTTGATGATGTCGGCCGGCTCTTCCATGCGCGGATTGTCGCTGGTTACCACCACTTTGTCGGCACCGGCAACGGCGGCAAAGCCCATCAGCGGGCGTTTGCCTTTGTCGCGGTTGCCGCCGCAGCCGAACACGCACCAAAGATTTGCGCCTTGCGGTTTGATTTCCTGCAGGGTGGCGAGTGCTTTTTCGAGGGCATCAGGGGTATGGGCATAATCGACCACCACCAGCGGTTTGCCGGTGTTCATGATGCAGTCCATGCGGCCGGTGGCGGGGCGGATGCGCTCCAGTGCGCCCAACACGTGTTGCAGCGGGTAGCCGGCAGCGCACAGCACGCCTACGCAGGCGGCGAGGTTTTGGGCGTTGAAGCGGCCGAGCAGGCGGGTTCGGCATTCGCCTGCGCCCCACGGGGTGTCGAGCGTTACCGTCATGCCGTCTGAAGAGGCGGTAAAACCGGTGATGCGGATATCGGCGTGTTCGGCAAAGCCGTAGCGGTAAACGGCCAGGCCCGGGTGTTCGGTTTTCAGACGGCCTGCCAGCCCGGCGCCGTAGGCATCGTCTGCATTCATCACGGCGTGTTGCAGACCGTGCCAGTAAAACAGGCGTGATTTGATTTCGCCGTAGGCTTCCATGCTGCCGTGGTAGTCGAGATGGTCGCGGGTGAGATTGGTGAACACGGCCGTCTGAAAAGATACGCCGTTAACGCGCGCCTGGTCGAGGCCGTGGCTGGACACTTCCATCGCCACGGCGCGCGCGCCCTGCTGTTTGAAACTGTGCAGCAGGGTTTGCACCGAAACGGGATCGGGCGTGGTGTGGGCGGTTTCTTGCAGGCTGCCCCAGAAGCCGTTGCCGACCGTGCCGATTACGGCGCAGCTGCCCGGGCGGCCTTCGAGTATGTCGGCAGCCTGTGCGAGCCATTGGGTAATCGAGGTTTTGCCGTTGGTGCCGGTTACGCCCCAAACCGAAAGGCCGTCTGAAATATTGCCGTATAAGGCGGCGGCCAGAATGCCCGCCCTGTTTTTCAAATCTTTGATGCCCTGGTTGGGAACGCTCCAGGCGGGGTACCAGGAAAAGCTGCCGTCATCGTCCCAAAATACAAAGGCGGCTCCGTTTCTGATGGCATCGGGAATAAAGCTGCGCCCATCGGTGTATTCGCCTGTGCAGGCAATGAAAATGTCGCCGGGGCAGATTTTGCGGCTGTCTGAGTGCAACCGCCGCCCCGCTGCATCTTGGCACAGCAGGGGCGGCAGGTCGGTTTCAGCCGGGGGAATGCTTTCGCTGAACATAAAAAACTCTTTAGCGTTTGGCCGTCTGAATGGTGGGGGTTTCCTTCAAGGGTTTGGTGGGCGACACACCGAGAATGTTGAGGCTGCCGCCCATGATGCCTTTAAACACGGGGCCGGCAACCACGCCGCCGTAATAGCCGTTTGCCGTTGGCTCGTCTATCGACACGGCCACAATCACGCGCGGGCTTTCGGCCGGTGCGAAACCTACAAAAGTGGCAACGTGTTTGTTACTGGCATAGCGGCCGTTCACCAGCTTGCGGGCGGTGCCGGTTTTCGCGCCCACGTCAAAACCATCAACCGCGCCCATGGTGCCGGTGCCGCCTTTTTCGGTTACAGAAACCATAATATTGCGCACGGCACGGGCGGTTTCAGGTTTGATAATCTGCTCGCCCTTGGGCGGGGCCTCCTGTTTTTCAAAGCTCATGGGCAACAGCTCGCCATCGCTGGTAATCACGGTGTAGGCGCGTGCCAGTTGCAGCAGGCTCATTTGCAGGCCGTAGCCGAACGACATGGTGGCCTGCTCGATAGGCCTCCAGTTTTGCCATTTGCGCAGCATGCCCGGGCTTTCACCGGGAAAGCCCGAGTGCATTCTGCGGCCTACGCCCAGGCTTTGATAAAATGTGTACATTTCTTCGGGCTTGAACATGGCCGAGAGCTTGCTGGTGCCCACATTGGAGGATTTCTGCATGATGCCGCGCACATCAAGCGAAGGATACACGCGGGTGTCGCGCACGGTGGCCGGCCCGATTTTGTAGGGATGGGTGTTGAAGCGGGAATGGATATTGGCCTTGCCTGAATCCAGTGCTTTGGCAATCGGGAACGGCTTCATGGCCGAACCCGGCTCAAGCATATCGGTTACGGCTCTGTTGCGGCGCTGGCTGCTGTCGGCACTGCCGGGATGGTTGGGGTCGTAGGCGGGGCTGTTTACCAAAGCCAGTATTTCGCCGGTTTGCGCATCAAGCACCACCGCGCTGCCGGCTTTGGCACGGTGGTGGGCAACGGCTTTGTTCAATTCTTCGTAAGCCAGCGCCTGAATGCGCTGGTCGAGCGACATCACCATATCGCTGCCGTTTTGCGGATCCCGGTTGCGGGGAGAATCAAGGCTGTCGACAATATTGCCTTTGTTGTCGCGCAGTACGACTTTGGCGCCGTTTTCACCGCGCAGCTCGTCTTCGCGCGCCAATTCCAGCCCTTCTTGGCCTTTGCCGTCAATATTGGTGAAACCGATAACGTGTGCAAACAGGTTGCCCATCGGGTAGTGCCGCTTGGTTTCCTGCTGGAATGCCAAGCCTTTGATGCCCAACGCGGCCACTTTGTCGGCAGTTTCCTTGTTAAGCTGCCGTTTCAAATAGATAAAGTCTTTATCTTTTTTTGCCAGCCGCTCTTCAATGGTGGCAACGGGCACCCCGATAAGGGCGGAAAGCTGCTCGATTTGTGCGGCAGAAGGTTGGATCTCCATGCCCGAAGGCACGGCATACAGCGATTCGGTGGGGGCGCTCAATGCCAATGTGGCACCGTTGCGGTCGGTAATGGTACCGCGCGAAGCGGGCAAGGCTACCGTGCGCACAAAACGCTGGTCTCCCTGGTTTTTCAGAAACTCGTGCTGCGTGGTTTGCAGATAAACTCCGCGCCCCACCAGAGCGGCAAATGCCAAAGCCAAACCGCCGAGCACAAAGGCAATGCGCCCGTTGGTGGAAACGGGCTTCTTGGCCTTGGGCTGCTTGGGCAGCATCTGGGGCTTGTATTCGTTTTTAATCAGCATGGCAACTTCTCGTTTTTTTCAGACGGCCTTGATGTATTTTTAAAAAGCCGCCTTTTATTTCATCTCAATCATGCGCGTATCTGATACGCCCGGGGGATGCAGCCTTTGCCGCTCTGCCGCTTCTTTGATTAGTGCATGGTTCGACAGCTTGGCCTGTTCGAGCTTCAAACGCGCATAATCCTGTTCGAGCCGGACTTCGTGCTTTTCAGCCTTATCCAGCGAAATATAATATTGGCGCGACCGGTCTTGAACGGTTACCACCGCCAAACCCGACAGCAATGCCGCTGCCAATAAAATTACGTTTAATTTATTCATACTTTCCAACGGCCCCTGTTTTCAGACGGCCTCTTAAACCGGCAACCGCACACGGCCATAGCGGACAAAATAAAAAGCAGCAAAACACCAAACCGCAGGGGGCAGTAGAAACGGCACGGTGCCGATTCTGCCCCGCTTCAGCTGCTTGTAAAATCGTTCTCATTAAACCTAAATAGAGCAGTATTGTTTTTATTGGGTTTCACGATAAAACTCTGTAAAACTGCCGCCGGTGCGTTCGGCAACGCGCAATACGGCAGAACGTGCACGCGGGTTGGCTGCGGTTTCTTCCCTGCCCGGTTTGACTGCCCTGCCCACCGGCTTTAACGGCGGCTGCGGCAGGTCGGCTTCTTTCACTGCGGCCCAGCGGGGCAGGGGCGGGTGCTGCGAATAACGCTTGATAAACTGTTTCACGATGCGGTCTTCCAGCGAATGAAAAGCAATCACTGCCAGCCTACCGCCTGCTTTCAACCCACCCGCTGCCTGCGGCAGCACGGCTTCTATTTCTTCAAGCTCACGGTTGATGAAGATGCGAACGGCCTGAAACGTCCGGGTCGCCGGGTCTTGCCCGCGCTCGCGGCTACGGACGTTTTGCGCCACGAGCTGCGCCAGCTTGCGGGTTGTATCGATGGGCGCCGTTGCGCGCTGCGAAACAACGGCGCGTGCAATTTGGCGACTAAACCGCTCTTCACCATAGTTTTTGATTACCTCGTGTATTTCCTGCTCGGCCGCACATGCCAGCCATTCGGCTGCCGAAATGCCCCGGGTGGGATCCA
Source organism: Neisseria sp. 19428wB4_WF04 (assembly GCF_015235335.1). Lineage (NCBI taxonomy): Bacteria > Pseudomonadati > Pseudomonadota > Betaproteobacteria > Neisseriales > Neisseriaceae > Neisseria > Neisseria sp. 19428wB4_WF04. The sequence goes on along the minus strand of NZ_JADGLG010000034.1, from coordinate 4,988 downwards.
TGCGCATATCCAGCGGAGCATCGAAACGGAAACTGAATCCGCGCGCCGCCTCGTCAATCTGAGGCGATGAAATACCCAAATCAAACAGTGCACCGTCTATTTGACCAACGCCCAGCCTGTCCAAGGCCGTCTGAAAAGTGGCGAAACCGTTGTGCACTACACTCACGCGTTTGTCTTGTTCTGCCAATTCATTGGCAACGGCAACGGCCTGCGGGTCTTTGTCGAACACTATCAAACGCCCTTCCGCCCCCAGTTTCGACAGAATCAGGCGGGAATGCCCTCCCCTGCCGAATGTGCCGTCCACATAAACACCGCTTTCCCGCACAGCCAGCGCATCCACCGCTTCGTGAAGCAACACGGTAATGTGTTGCAAAGTTTCGGCACCGTTCACAGCTGCAAATCCGTTTGACCCAACTCTGAAGCCAACTCATCGGGATCAATATCCAAGGCACGATCCATTTCAGCCTCCCAATGCTCGCGGCCCCACAATTCCAAACGGTTGGCACGCCCCACCAGCGTTACTTCTTTATCAAAATCCACGCGGCGGCGCAGGTTGGCAGGCAGCAACACGCGCCCTGCCGTGTCCAGCTCAAGCGTGTCGGCATTGTGCAGCAACAAATTTTGATAGCGTTGCAGCGTTGGATTACCCGCCGTTTTCAACGCCAAAAGCTGTTTAGCCACGCCCGCCCATTCGGCCTCGGGATAAATCAGCAGGCGGCTGCGTGAATCCAGCGTTGCCACCACAGCCGGTGTGTAATGGCGCAGCAACAATTCGCGGAACTTGGCAGGAACCGCCAACCGCCCTTTGCTGTCTATGCTCAATTCATGAACACCGCCAAACACTTTATCCCACTCCGTGATTAAAAATGGGCAACAGCAACACTTTGACACACATTGCCCCACACACCCACACTATATGCAATTTCAACATTGCGGTCAAACCTGCTTTTCTGAAAAACAACTAAAAAGACAAACACTTAAGTATCATAAAAGCAGGCCGGCCACTTGCTTTGCTCACTCTGTATATATAAAAATCACTATATCTAGTATTATTTTTTTATTAAAATTACCATATATAGTAAAAATATTAAAATAGAGTATGATTTCTAACAACAGGCATCATACATCGCCCCTTTGATAAAATTTACATTTTCTAACATTTATGACCGTGCAATTACCCACCCCTCCCAATACCGCCGCAATATCTTCCCAAGCCCTGCAAACCCTGATTGCAGCAGACATCCGCGAACACGGCGGCTGGATTCCGTTTTCCCGTTTTATGGAGCTGGCACTCTACGCTCCCCGCTACGGTTACTACACCGGAGGGGGGCACAAAATCGGGGCGGCAGGGGATTTTATAACTGCCCCTGCCCTTACGCCCCTGTTCGGCCGCACACTTGCCCGCCAGCTTATTCCACTGTTGCCGCAAACCGATGGCAACATCTACGAATTCGGCGCCGGCACCGGCGAATTGGCCGCCAGCTTGCTGCAATCGCTTTCAGACGGCCTAAATCATTACTACATCATTGAAATATCTAATGAATTAGCAGAACGACAGCGAGCCTGCATTGACAAGCAGGCTCCCCACGCAGCGGGAAAAGTCGTTCATTTAACCGAACTTCCCGACACATTTAACGGCATCATTATCGCCAACGAAGTACTCGATGCCATGCCCTGTGAGCTTATCCGCCGCGAACACGGGCAATTTTGGCAAATCGGCGTGGCTTTGGAACACAACGCCTTTATCCAATCCCCGCGCCCGCTCAGCCAAGCCGGCTTGCTGGCCGATGCTTCGGCCTGTTTTCCGCCCAATGAACCGTACACCAGCGAGCTGCACCCCGTCCAACACGCCTTTATCCGCACGCTGGCAGAAAAACTCGTGCGGGGTGGGTTGGTTTTCATCGACTACGGCTTTGATGCCGCCCAGTATTACCACCCGCAGCGGCATATGGGCACTTTAATCGGACACTACCGCCACCACACCGTGCACGACCCGTTTTTTCAAATCGGCTTAACCGACCTGACCGCCCACGTCAATTTTACCGGTGCCGCCCAAGCCGGCACCGATGGCGGCCTGGATTTAATCGGCTACACCACCCAAGCTAATTTTCTGCTCAATCTCGGCATCACGGAGTTGCTGGTACAAACCGCCGAACCCGGCACACCTGCTTATATTCGTGAAACCGCCGCGCTTCACAAACTTTTAGGCCAACACGAAATGGGGGATCTGTTTAAAGTCATGGCATTCGGCCGTGATGTGGATGTAGCATGGCCGGGCTTTGCCGCCGGCGACATCTGCCACAAGCTTTAAGCTTTTTTTATAACAAAAGGCCGTCTGAAAAATTTTCAGACGGCCTCCAAATATTTTTTCATAAAAATCAAATAAAAACATATAATCACCGTTAAAGCGGTTGCCCCGCAACAAAAAAACCGTATAATTGTGCCCTTATCAAACGGCGAATTAGCTCAGTCGGTTAGAGCAGAGGAATCATAATCCTTGTGTCCGGGGTTCGAGTCCCTGATTCGCCACCAAAACTTTTGGGGGTATAGCTCAGTTGGTAGAGCGCTTGCATGGCATGCAAGAGGTCAGCGGTTCGATCCCGCTTACCTCCACCAAATTTTAAAGCATTTGGTTTCCACCAAGTGCTTTTTATCTTTATAAGGGCGTCTGAAACTTTTCAGACGCCCTTATTCATTATAATAAGTAATAAGTTCACAATCCCCCCGATAACTACACAAAGGCAAAATGCAGGTAGAGCAAATAGTGCAGCAGTAGCGGTAAAGGTTAGCCGACACTCTGATTATTTTAAAGCAGGCCGGTTAGAGCGGATTAAAACACATTCCCGATGCGGCCAAAGCGCAAGCAATACAGTAGTGCATTAAAGTGCCCCTTGCAATTAGTCCGCTATAAAAACAGAATCTTGATGAAGCAGTGCCTTCCGTCCTCACCGCTTCCGGCGCTTATCTTTTCGGCAACTTAACCACCACTGTGTCCGCCAATATATCCTGCAAGGTGCGGCGGTTTTTCGTTTTGTTGAACAACATCACCAAACATACTATCCACAACAATTGTGATAAGGCATTACCGATTAATTCCGCGGTTTCCGTGCCGCCTTTCAGCACCAGTGTAATCAAATAACCAATAATCATTGAAGCAATGCTCACGATAACGTTAAACAAAACCTCGCGCAGCATTACCGTACCCCAAAAGCCGGGGTTTTCACCATTACTTTTTAACACCCTGATTTTTAATATTCTTTTACCAAAAGATTGCCCGTCCTTCGACATCAGCCACATCTGTGCAACCAGATAAACCAAAAGCAGCAGCAAGCTGCCTGCGACCAGCGGGCCGTTCCATGTGATTTGGCTCAAAATTTCGGGGTGCTGTTCATCCCAATGCTCCACAAGAGGCAGTACAATACTGTAAAGCAAAGGAATAAACACTAAAACGGTAAATACCGTATTCAACAGATAGGCCGCAATTCTGCTGCCTGCCGATGCAATATCCACATCCACAATTTCTCCGCCTGCCGATGCTGGGTTAGAATCAAGTATATCCATAATTTGATGCTCCGTTTATTTAAGATTTGGAATTTTTTCTACCTTACCATAAAAAAGCCTTTACTTTTACACTCTTGAGAGTTAAAACAGCGATTATTTGATTTTCTGCGTTATTTTGTAAACAATTTTTTGTTTTAGGAGCACTCAATGAAAGTAGGATTCATCGGCTGGCGCGGCATGGTCGGCTCGGTTTTGATGCAGCGCATGCAGGAGGAAAACGACTTCTCCCATATCCCCGAAGCTGTATTTTTTACCACCTCCAACGTAGGCGGAGCCGCACCCGATTTCGGTCAAACCACCAAAACACTGCTGGACGCCAACGATATTGCCGCACTGGCGAAGATGGACATCATTGTTACCTGCCAAGGCGGCGATTACACCAAAGCCGTATTCAAACCGCTGCGGGACCTTGGCTGGAGCGGCTATTGGATTGATGCGGCCTCTACGCTGCGCATGAACGATGATGCTGTGATTATTCTCGACCCCGTCAACCGCAACGTTATCGACCAAGCCCGGCAACGCGGCATAAAAAACTATATCGGCGGCAACTGCACCGTATCGCTGATGCTGATGGCCTTAGGCGGCTTATTCCAAAATGATTTGGTGGAATGGGCAACCAGCATGACTTATCAGGCCGCCTCGGGTGCAGGTGCCAAAAATATGCGCGAACTGATTGAAGGCATGGGCGCAATTCACAACGAAGTCAAAGCCGAAATCGCCGACCCCGCCGGCGCGATTTTAAACATCGACCGCAAAGTATCCGACTTTCTGCGCAGCGATGCTTTCCCCGCCGCCAACTTCGGCGTGCCGCTGGCCGGCAGCCTGATTCCGTGGATTGATGCCGACTTGGGCAACGGCCGCTCGAAAGAAGAATGGAAAGGCGGCGTGGAAACCAACAAAATCCTCGGCCGCAGCAGCAATCCCACCGTGATTGACGGCCTGTGCGTGCGCATTGGGGCGATGCGCTGCCACAGCCAGGCCATCACGCTGAAGCTGAAAAAAGATCTGCCGGTTTCCGAAATCGAGCAGCTGCTGGCATCGGCCAACAGCTGGGTGAAAGTGGTTCCCAACGAAAAAGAAGCCAGCATCCGCGAGCTGACCCCCGCCAAAGTAACCGGCACCACCAGCGTTCCCGTGGGCCGCATCCGCAAACTGGACATGGGGGGCGAATACATCAGCGCGTTTACCGTTGGCGACCAGCTTCTTTGGGGTGCGGCCGAACCACTGCGCCGGATGTTGCGGATTATATTGGGAAATTTGGATTCATAACCGGCTCAGCGCATATATACATAGGCTCTAGACTGGCAGAATAGCTCTGTCAGCCTGGAAAAATGAAATATAACACCAAGTTAAGTGACCATCAGCTCAAAAAATTATCAAGCATTTTTGTGTCGGTATAGAAGCCTCAAAACCACTTTGCCGACAGG
>NZ_JADGLG010000033.1:0-27666 GCF_015235335.1 Neisseria sp. 19428wB4_WF04 | reverse complement strand
TGGAGCGTCTGACTTATTGCTGCGATATTTTTGAGACGGGCAATGATTCTTACCGGATGAAACACCGCTCATAGGGTGGCTCAATTTTAGACCACAACTGTGGCTCAGTTTTGGAATGGAATTGACACGCTATGCGAAGCCCGACCCGGAAACGGGGGTAAAGCCGCACGCGCTTTGGCATAAGCATGTGCATAACGTTGATCTTGACCCGATGCAGTGTTTGAAAATGCAGGAAATGGACGACAAGAAAAACACGGTCGATTTTTCCTGCCGACGCACGGGCAAAACCGCGGTGAAAGAGATGTATTGCCTTGAATATTTGGCAACCCACCCTTTCCAAGAAGAAGGGATTGTGGCGCCGCGTTTGCAGCAGAGCCAAACGAATCTGATGTATCACTTGGATGCGATACGACGCTCGCCGATTCTGACGGGCTACATCGCTCATAAAAACGGCCGCCGCCAAATGGCCGACCTGCGCTACCAGTTTGAAAACGGCAGCAAGGCCGTCTGCTACGGGATTATGAGCCAGATCGACGGCGACGGTTTGAGCATCGGCTCGCTGGAAGAAATCGATGATATGCCTTCAGACCGCCTGTTTTCACGGTTTCTGCCGATGTTGGGTTCGGCGCGGCGCTTGGGTGTTGATTCAGGCGTGAAGTTCGACCCGCAGATACGCATTACCGGCGTTTACAAGGGCGCGGATGTGCTGTCTGAACTGATTAATACGGGCGGCTACCACATCTTGCCGCCGGTGGACGTGTATCTCGGCATGGAGCTTGGCATTCTGAATCAGGCTTTTATCGACGAAATGAAAGCGCAGTTGCCCGAAGCCGAATACCTGCGGCAGTTTCTGTGCATGAATGTGGCGGCACAAAACTGGATTTGGGAAAAATATATACGCCGCGCGATGGCGGTGGGGCTGCAATCCGGCATTCAGGCGGCCAGCCCGTTGCCGGGCGGGCGTTATAAGAAGCGCGGGCTGTTGAGTTTCGGTTATGACCACTCGGGGCACGGCGAATCCGCCCATGCTTCCAAGTCTGCGCTCGTGGTTTGCGAGCAGATTGGGAATTTTGCCACGTTTCCGTTTGTGAAAACGTGGCCGGCCGGCACGGACGATGCGGTGGTTCAGCGGGATTTGCTCGGATTTTGGCAGTATTTTATGCCGGATTACGCAATGGGCGACGCCTACGGTTTGGGGATGCTCACCGGTCTGAACGACCAGCTTTTTGCGCGCGGATTGACCGACATCGACCGCCGCACCATCGGCGACGGGCAATCTACGGCATCGACGTGGCAGCATTGGCCGTTTGCTCCGATACGCTTCGAGGGCATGGTTAAGCACAATATGGCCAGTCTTTTAAGACAGGCGTTTCATAATAATCAGGCGGCAATCCCTTATGTGGACGACGGCTCGGACGCGCTGAAAACGAAAAACGACGCCAACACGAGCTGGGGGCCGAGCGTGCTGGATTTGGTGCAGGCAGAAAGCTCCGATTTCGCTGCCTTTATCCGCCAGCTCGGAAACATTAAGGCGGAGCCGGCGAAAGGCTCGGCTTACAACTCTTATAAGATGGCGAATCCGAAAATAGGCGACGATATGTTCGATGCGGCCTGTGCGGCGATTATGGCGCTGCTGACTGCGGGGGCGGAAACCTACGTGCCATCGGTGATTCAGACGCGGGCTGTGTCGCAGATGGATTTGTTGGGGATACGGTGATGAGTGGTTTAAGCGATGCGGAGCGCGCCCGGGCGGCGGAAATGAAACGGCAGTGGATTGACGCATTCGGAGATGACAGCGTTATCCGTGAACTGTATAAGGCCGGCCTGATAGAAGGCTGGCGTGATGTGCTATCGGTGAGGAAATTAAATGGGAATAATGAACCGGCTGTTCCGCCGGAAAATGGAAACGGCGGTTGAAAAGCCGCTCGAACACACGGAAATCGGTATGCGCACCACGCCGGAGCGGGCGACGCATCTCGAATATGCGTGGGAAGGCATAGACTACCACCACCGCGCGGTGGTGGCGGATATCCGCCGAATGGACAAAGAAGACGGCCGTATGAAACGTATCCACAACCGTGTGGCGCGGGACGTAACGCGCGGCGGCCTTGTGCTGCTCCAAGCCACGGAAAACGAGCGCATTAAGAAAGAGTGGCAGGCGTTTGAGCAGCGGCTCGAGCTGAACAATGCGCAGAAGCTGAAATCGGACGCACGCGGCTTGGTGATGGAAGGCAACCTGCCGATACAGTGGGTTTTAAACGATGCGGCGCAGGTGGCGCATGCGGTGCGTATGCCGTCTGAAACCATACGCCCGAATGTTTTGCCGAACGGCCAGTTTAGAGATGTTCAGACGGCCTATGCCCAACACGATTACCGCAGCGGCAAAGATATTGCGACGTTTGCGCTTTGGCAGATGACGCTGGCGCGGCTCGACCCCGACAACTACGATGATTTATCTTGTTTCGGGCGGCCTTTTATGGATGCGAGCCGCGAAATTTGGCGGAAACTCCGCATGACCGACACGGATTTGGTTATCCGCCGCCACCACCGCAGCCCGATGCGGCTGGCTCATGTGCTGGAAAACGCCACCCGTGAAGAGATGGAGCAATACCGTGAAGCGACCGAAGCCAATAAAGACCTGATTACCACCGATTTTTATCTGAATAAAAAAGGCGGTGTGGCAGCCGTTCAGGGCGATGCAACGATGGGCGAAATCGGCGATGTGGTTTACCTGCTCGATTCGTTTTTTGCCGGCAGCCCGCTGCCCAAAGGCTTAATGGGCTACACCGACGGCATGGCGCGGGATATTCTCGAAGACCTGAAGCGCGACTACTACGACGAAGTCGACCAGTTGCAGGACGTGTTGGCATGGGCTTATACGCAGGGCTTCCGCCTGCATCTGCTGCTTCAGGGCATCAACCCCGACGGGCAGACTTTCAATATTACCTTCGCCGAGCGCCGCACCGAAACCTTGAGCCAAACCACCGACCGCGCGCTGAAACTGCAAGCATTGGGTATGCCGCAATCGATGATTTGGGAAGAAATGGGTTACAACGCCGGCGACGTGGAAAAACGCCGTACAGACGATGCGAAGCGTTACGACCCCTACCCGCAAACCGGGCAGAAAGTGAGCATCACGCCGGGGAATGCGCCTAAAGGCGAGAGTGCCACCAGTGTGAGCAACCGATGAGCAAGGCCGAAAAAATACGGAAAGCCACGCTGGCCGCCATTGTCCAGCGCGATGCCTATGTGAACAGCACGACCGATGATGTGGCGGAGATGTATCGAAAAGCGGCCGACGATATGGCGGTAATGATACGCGGCGACGACGGGCGGCGGGTGGAGCCTGCCGAGCTGCATTTTCTGCTGTCTGCGATGCGGTCTATACTGCAAAGGCTGCATGCCCGCCGAGACGAGCGGCTGCATAACGACCTGACCACACTCGCAGTAATGGCCGGTATGCCGTTTTCAGACGGCCTGAGTTTTTCACGGCGCAGCAAGCTGGCAGATGATGCTGTGAAATTTGTACGAGATTTCGTATATTCAGACGGCCTGCAACTTTCAGACCGGCTTTGGCGCTTGAGCCGCCATGCCGCCGATACGGTGGCCGAGCATCTGAAAGCGGCGGTTGGCAACGGCGACGATGCTTTTCACGCCGTGATGGGCAGTTTGGGCAGCGGCGCCGATGTGCCGCCGCATATCGCCAAAGCCTACGATGCCAGCCGCGCCGGCGCGCTGCGGCAAAGCCTGCGCGATATTATGACGGGAAGCCCCGACCCGGCCACGGGCGGCGGCGTGGTGTATCAGGCGGAGCGGCTGTTCCGCACCGAGCTGATAAGGGCGCACGGCGAAGCCTATATGGGCATGGCGTTCGAAACCGCCGGCGTGCGCGGCGTGCGCTTTATGCTTTCGCCGCGCCACCCGAAGCCCGACATCTGCGACACCCACGCTTCGGCCGACCTGTACGGCTTGGGCGCAGGGGTGTATCCCACCCGTGAAAGCTGCCCGTGGCCGGCGCACCCGAATACGTTTTCTTATGTGATGGCAGTGTTTGATGATGAGGCCGGTGGTTCTGGGAAAGACAAGGCCGAATCATCTGCGAAAACCCAATACCCATCTGTTTATGAGGATTCTTTCAACAAATCCTATCAATCTTTAAAACATCATGTTGATGTGTTGAAAGCCCGTGGAGCCGATACGGACAGGTTACGGCGCGAGCTTGGACAGAAAAAGCGGTGGGTTGCCGCCGGCCTGTCTTCGGAGCAGAAATCATGGCTGAACACTCAGGCCGGGTATGTGTTTGTGTCTGACGAAACTTTAATCAAACAGTTTGCCCACCATGCCGGGCAGCCTGTTTTTATGAAACACTATCTGAATTTGCAGCATCTGATTGATAAGGCCCAGGTGGTGGCGCACAGTAACGAAAGCTCGGTGATGTTTTTTCAAGAAGATGAAAGGGTGATGAAGGCGGTGTTGAAAACAACCCGCGACGGCAGCGAAGTATATTTGACTTCATTGCACGTTTCAGACATGAAGACGGTGAAGCGGGCACTGAAAAAAGAAACCGTATTCAAAAACGAATACGGTTCTTTATAGCAAGAAAACAGGCTGCGGCCGGGCTGGGAATCACCGGCACGCGCTCGCAATGGCTACGGCCCCCAGATTATCACCGTGTTTCACAGCCTGCTTGCTACGTTTTCAATATAGTGCCTGCTGCGTGGTTTGTCAAACTTAAAGGCCGTCTGAAATTTCAGACGGCCTGTTTTTTGGATATAATTGCAATTGTAATATTTTTATCCGGTGTAACGTTATGAATAAATGGTTATTGCCTATTTTTTTGTTGGGTTTATCTGCTTGTTCCGATCATGAAATCAAACCGCTTGAAATCCGGTATCCTGTGAATGTTACCGATTCTGAAAAACAGGATTTGAGTTATGCTGCTCACCGTCTTGCGGCAACTTGTTACAATGTTTTTTCGAAGCCTGAATCTTTTTCAGGGGTATCGGTTTCTACCCGGGAGGCGTCTCCTGAACAGAAAATCATTTATGGATGGCATAAGGTATCTGAAGTTTCGCTGACGCTTGATAATCATCCTGATTTTGGAAAGGCAATTAGACATAATTGTTCGTTTCATGTTGGTGATGGCCGCCGCACTGGCGTTGTTGCAAAATCAAGCTGCATGGAAGACGCCTGCCGCTTTAGGCCATTGGAAGATGGCGCAGGTTGGGGGAAGTTCTACGAATTTAATTAGCCGAAATTCTACACAGGCCGTCTGAAACCATTTTCGCGACATCAGGAAAATGGTTTCAGACGGCCTTTTTTCTTGCCTAAAATCATACTGTTTTACATCCTTAATACCGCTTAATCTTGGCCTTATCTTGAATACGGATAAGGCCATGTTTTCTTTTCCCCGCATTATCAAACTTTCCGAATCCACCCGCACCGAGCCGCTGCGCGTGTGCTCCGCTCCCGCGACCTTGCCGCAATCGGGCAAGAAAACGTCGTGGGTAACGATTACGCGCGTGGGCAGCTTTACCGACCCGCGCTACGGCCGCTTTGAAATTACCGCGCCCATGCTGTTGAGCATGGTGAAGAATTTTGAAGACGGCGTGGTTGGGCAGGACGTGTTTTTAGACGTGAACCACAAGCCCGGCGACGGTTCGGCGGCGAAAATCCTGAAGCTGTCGGTTGAAGGCAACCGCCTGCGCGGGCTAGTGGAATGGACGGATTTCGGCTTGAAAGCCGTGAAAGAACGCGGGTTTACCTATCTCAGCGCCGAATATCACGAAAACTGGCAGGATAACGAAGCCGGCCTGTTTCACGGCGCTACCCTGCTGGGCGCAGGTTTGACGGTGCGGCCCGTTATCAAGCGCCTTGACCTTGTAACGCTGTCGTGTAAGGCCAACGGCTCGACCTTTGTTTTGTCGGAATTGACCAACGATTTGATTACGAAAGCGAATGCCCCAAATATGGAGGAGATACTCGCCTGTGCAAAATCTTACACTGACCGTGAAACTTTGCTGATTGAAAAACTGGAAAGCATCGACAAAGGACCTGAATATACACCAATATAGTGATGTTGACCTGAAGAGCAACGTGAATGTGCTGAAGGGTGTAATTATGAAATCGAAGTCATCTGAAAAAATTTGGACAATGCTACAGCATTTTATTGATCAAATCAACGTGTGCGATGATGGAATCATGATCCACTACCGCAGTTAATTATTAAAGAAAAATGCCCTGAACCAAATGTGGTTAGAGTATGGATATTTGGCTCCCCAACCTGGGCTCGAACCAGGGACCTGCGGATTAACAGTCCGTTGCTCTACCGACTGAGCTATCGGGGAAATAGAGTCAATTATAGCGATGATTTGGAAAGTGTCAATATTTTTTACGTTATTTTTTTACCTTAAACACCAGTAAATCGAATCGGGAGTCTAAGAATCAAAATTAATTTTAAAGGATTCCTCTCAGCATCTTCATCCCAGCATCTTCAACAGCATGCTCAGCATAGCCCAAAAAGATTCGGTACCGTTGATATACTGTGTACTACAGGCAAACTTATTATTGCCATAGTTATTCCTAAATAATATTTTGCAAAGCTATACCGACCCATTTTGGATATCTTCAGTATAAACTACGTTTTTAACCGCAATATGACCTCGGATGGCCTTCTACAATGTAGGTTTGGATGCATCCGAAACAGTTCCTATATAAACTTACCTTTGCATTTTAGGATGAAGGGAGCGATGATTTTACCGCCCGCACCAAGCCGCACTTAGTACCGAAAAATTCCATGACACCACCTCAAAATATCTGCCACCAATGTTCACAAGCTAAGTACCGATGCAATATATTGGGGAGTGCTTCCCAAACCCCGTGAATAAATTATAAGACATTTAATCAGTATCTATTGCAAAGCCGTCTGAAAAACACCCTATACAAAACAAGTATCAGGGTGTTTTCAAATTGGAAACCATATTAGCAACAACGCCCTCCTGAAGAGCCGCTGCGACGCTTGCTACAATAGTCCCGAAACTGCAACTCGGTCATTACAGGTGCATTGGGATTATGCTTACGTTGCCGAGTCACATAGTTTTGATAATCCGGTATACCAACTATCAGGCCGATAGTAAGACGGGTAGTTTTCCAAGTATTTTTTATACGCTGCAGTAGGTTAAAGCTCATTTTGCGGAACCTCATTGCGGTAAACGGGAGGAACTTCTTTAGCGGTAGCCCAAGCTACTTTGCGCGCTTTCCTTGCAACCCGCAATCCGTAAACTGCCACGATTACGACCACAGAAAGAAAAATTATGGTAAGGCCGGAATTAACATAATCATTAAAAGCAATGCGGCTCATTTGGGCAAGATCTTTGGCCGGGGCCAATACTTCACCACGTGCCGCAGCATCATTAAATTTGGCGGCGTGCGCCAAAAAGCCGATTTTCGGATCGCTGTGAAACAGTTTTTGCAGGCTGGCGTAGCAGGTTACGAACAGCAACAGCAGCGCTGGCACCAATGATACCCACACATAGCGTTCGCGTTTCATTTTCACCAACACGACACTTACCATAATTAGTGCCACACCGGCCAGCATTTGGTTACCTATACCAAAAAGCGGCCATAAAGAATTAATGCCGCCCAATGGGTCGGTTACCCCGGTGTAAAGAAAATAACCCCACAATGCTACGGCCATTACGGTGGCAATCAGATTAGCAGGCAGGCTGTCGGTATTGCCGAAAGGTTTAATGAAGATACCGCCCAAATCCTGAATCATAAAACGTGCCACACGCGTGCCGGCATCAACTGCTGTTAGGATAAACAGGGCTTCAAACAGCAAAGCAAAGTGATACCAGAAAGCCATCATGCCGGGGCCTGAAATCAGCTGGCTCATAATGTTGGCCATGCCGACTGCCAAAGTGGGAGCACCGCCTGCACGGGAAAGAATGGTGTGTTCACCCACATCTTTTGCCATTTGCAGCAAAACAGTTTCTTCGATGGGGAAGCCCAGCTGGTTGGTGATAACTTGGGCAGCATTGGCCGTATCTGTGCCGATTAGTGCGGCCGGGCTGTTCATAGCGAAATACACGCCGGGGTCAAGCGAAGCGGCAGCAGCCAATGCCATAATCGCTACAAAGCTCTCCATCAGCATACCGCCGTAGCCAATCATGCGCACATGGGTTTCGTTTTCAACCATTTTTGGGGTGGTGCCTGACGAAATCAGCGCATGGAAGCCCGAAACGGCACCACAGGCAATGGTAATAAACAGGAAAGGGAACAAGTCTCCTGAAAACACGGGACCGGTTCCATCGATAAATTTGGTTACCGCAGGCATCTGAAGTGCGGGGCCGACAATCACAATACCGATTGCCAGCGCAATGATGGTGCCGATTTTCAGGAAGGTAGAGAGATAATCTCGCGGGGTCAGCAGCAGCCAAACGGGCAACACAGCAGCCACAAAGCCGTAAATCATAATTGCCCAAGTAAGCTGGATGCCGTCCAAATCAAAAATATAGGCATAGGAGCTTTGCGCCACATCTTCGCCAAACACAATTGCACACATCAGCAGAATAAAGCCGACTATGGAAATTTCGCCGATTTTTCCAGGACGGATATAGCGGGTGTAGATGCCCATAAACAGCGCAATCGGAATAGTGGCGGCGATGGTAAAGGTGCCCCAGGGGCTGTGTACCAATGCTTTTACTACAATCAGTGCCAACACGGCCATGATAATGACCATAATCATCAAAATGCCGACAGAGGCAATCACACCGGCTACCGTGCCCAACTCCTGCTTGACAATGTCGCCCAAAGATTTGCCGTCTCGGCGCATCGACACAAACAGCACCATCATATCTTGGACGGCACCGGCAAACACCACGCCGAAGATAATCCATAGCGTACCAGGCAGATAACCCATTTGCGCGGCGAGTACGGGGCCGACCAACGGGCCTGCACCGGCAATCGCGGCAAAGTGGTGACCGAACAAAACACCTTTGTGGGTAGGCACATAGTCCAAGCCATCGTTATGCCGCTCGGCAGGCGTAAGCCGATTGGCATCAAGTTGCGCTACATTTTTGGCAATATAAAGGCTGTAAAAGCGGTAGGCGATGCAATAAACGGATATGGCGGCAACCACCATCCATACTGCATTAACCTGCTCACCGCGGCTCAAGGCCAATGTGGTAAAGGCAGCCAAGCCAACCAATATCACAGCCCCCCACAGCAGAAACAATTTAAGCTGTTTCATGTAAAACCTCACGGGATTGTTGAAAGTAGATAAAAGAAGTTTAAACTTAAATAAGTTATTAATCAAAATATAATATTTCACAAAAGCAGTGCAAGAGCCAACAATCTGACTACGGTATTTCCAGTTACACCGCCAGCATCCAAATTTCGACTGCCACCAATAAAGCCAGCCTCTCCGCACCACACATCGCGATGCCCCACCATTTAAAATTCCGGTAGTGATTTTCTGCCGAACGACCACAACGGTGCAGATGGCGGCCAAAAGCCGTTACGCTTTTCGAATCATCTCCGACAGGATAGCGAATCTGTTTTCGCCCCCCCCCCCGATTCCTTATCATTCAGTACAATATCATAGGCTTTATCGACCAGCATCCTGTCGGCTGCGGCTTTCCCTTTTGCATCATCCACCGCTCATTACCGCCCCACCACATAGAGATAGAGTTTGACAGAGAACTCCCCCATATCAAAGCAGAAAAGCTCAGGCTGCACTGCCGCACCGGATTGCCTTTGCTTTTAGATTGAAATTGCACCAACTCGGGGCAGCGGTACACAGCGGATTGTTCCGTGATTGTTTTTAATTTTTAATGATGACAAGATAATCTCATATTTTGCAGGCTGCGGATATACTGTCCAACGGGATTTTTGTCGGAAGCCGGATACAGCCAACGGCATTTGGCGGCGGTTTTTGCAGGCAAAACGCCGCCGCATAAACCTGCCCGTTCTGGCAGGTTCGGATTATATTCTATCTAAAGCCATTTAAAGACGGCCGGCCGTCTGAAAGCAGCAAATATATAAAACATAAAAACCAGAACCCGCCGCTGTTGCAAACGGCGGATCCCTGCTTTTCAGCCCGGCTGGCTCCAACGGCTTTATTCCGATTCATCTTCCGTGCTGCGGATAATCAACAGCGGCAGATGGCTTTGGCGCATCACGGTTTCGGCAAAACTGCCCATCAGCAGGTGCATCAGGCCGCTGCGGCCGTGGGTGCCCAACACCAACAGGTCGGCACCTTGCGCATCAGCATAATCCACCAACTCCTGCGCCATTTCCCGCGCACCTTTGTTGGCCACCAACAGATGCTTCACCACATTCGCCGCGCCCTGCTCTTTGGCGTTGTTTTCAGCAAAATCCAGCACTTCGTTACCCTGCGCCACAGCGGCGGCTTCGTAGCTTTCATGCTGTAAAAATTCGGGTGCCAACGCCATATATTCGGCAGGATTGGCAACGTGCACCAAAGTCAGCCGCGCGCTGCCGAAACTTGCCAGATCGGCGGCATGCTTCAAAGCGTTGAGGGAAGTCGCACTGCCGTCAACGGCAACAACCAAATGCTTATACATCTTCTTCTCCTTATTTGAAGTGTCGAACCTCCGGACTCAATCCAACTCTGCCGGCTCCGTTCAAGTATAATACCGTTGCGCCGTTTTAGCAGCGTTTTTTTTATTGTGCTTGACTTACCACAAGGCAGAATCATGCAAGACACCGCTTCGATTTTTTCCCGCCGCTTCGGCGGTATCGCCCGCCTTTACGGCCAAGCCGCCCTACAGCGTTTTGCTGCCGCTCATGTGTGTGTGGTGGGCGTAGGCGGTGTCGGCTCGTGGGCGGTGGAGGCACTCGCGCGCAGCGGTATCGGTGCCTTAACGCTGGTGGATTTGGACAACCTGGCCGAATCCAACGTTAACCGCCAACTGCCCGCGCTCACGGCCGAATTCGGCAAGGCCAAGGTAACGGCGCTGCACGAACGCATTCTGCAAATCAACCCTGCCTGCCGCGTAACCGAAATCGAAGACTTCGTTACCGAAGAAAACCTGCATGAGATTTTCAGACGGCCTTTCGATTTCGTTATCGATGCCATCGACCAAGTGCGCGTGAAAGCGGCAATGGCGGCTTATTTCGTGCAACACGGCCAGCCGTTTGTGGTGAGCGGCGGCGCCGGCGGCCGCAAAAACCCGGCTTTAATCCGCACCGGCGATTTGAGCAGTGCCACCCACGACCCGCTGCTGTCCAATCTGCGCTACACCCTCCGCAAACGCTACGGCTTCCCGCGCGGCGGCGGAAAAATGCGCGTGCCGTGCGTGTTTTCCACCGAAAACATCACCCCTCCGCAAACGGCCGAAGCGTGTTGCAATAATCTTTCAGACGGCCTTTTTTCAGACGGCTCCAATGCTCCGCAAGGCTTGTCGTGTGCCGGCTACGGCGCGAGTATGCTCGTTACCGCACCGTTCGGCCTTTATTGCGCGCAAGCCGCTGTCGGACACATAGGGGCAGGGAAATGACGGTAGCCGCCGGCGAATGCCTGCAAAGGCCGTCTGAAAACACCGTGGCTTGGGTTTTCGGCCAGCCCGTTACCGATATTCCGCAAGATTTGTTTATTCCGCCCGATGCCCTCAAAGTGGTGCTGCACAGTTTTCAGGGGCCGCTGGATTTACTGCTTTATTTAATCCGCAAGCAGAATATTGATGTGCTGGATATTCCGATGATCAAAATCACCGAACAATATCTGCACTATATTGCCCAAATGGAAGCCTACCAATTTGATTTGGCAGCCGAATATTTATTGATGGCGGCAGTGCTGATTGAAATCAAATCACGCCTGCTGCTACCGCAGCCCGAAAACACCGAAGAGGGCGAGGAGGCCGACCCGCGCGCCGAACTGGTGCGCCGCCTGCTGGCCTACGAGCAGATGAAGCTGGCCGCGGCCGGCCTCGATGCCCTGCCCCGCGCCGGCCGCGATTTCGCCTGGGCCTATCTGCCGCTGGAAATCGCCGTTGCAGCCAAACTGCCCGATGTGCACACCGCCGACCTTACCGAAGCGTGGCTGGGCATACTTTCCCGCGCCAAACACACCAAAAGCCATGCGGTGGTGCAGGATGCGGTATCCGTGCGCGCGCAGATGTCGGCCATTCTGCGCCGCCTCAACACCCGGGGTTTCTGCCGTTTTTCGGAGCTGTTCCAACCCGGGCAGGGAGTGGTGTATGTGGTGGTGAACTTTATCGCCCTGCTTGAGTTGGCCAAAGAAGGCTTGGTCCGCATTGTGCAGCCTGAAAACTTCGCCGAAATCGAAATCCATGTGAAAGACGGCGGCGCAACAGAAAACGGCGCAGAAACGCTTTCAGACGGCCTGTTTGACGAAACAGAACAACCATAATATTTTGCCGAATACCGTCTTGACCGCAAACAACGGCGGCTGTGTGCATTTCAAACCATACAGCAGGCCGACATGAAACGGGCAAGACAAAGAACTCCAAAACAACACGGCGTCACGATGGCGATTCTGTTGCTGCTTCAGCAGCCGGCAAAATGGCACTCTTTAAGCCGAGCCGGGAAAACACCGCAGCGCCGTTTTATATTATCCGAATGCCAGGCCGTCTGAAAATATTTTTCAAATCAATCTGTTCATACGGCCATGCCAACCCTGCAAGCCCGCTGTTCCCTGCCCGGGCGAGGATCCGGGCATTCAATTTCCCGGTATTTGCTTAATCGATATTTCAATATTTTTATCCGGCATTCCGGCCTCTGCGTAAATAACGGTATAGTAAATAACGGTATAAAAGCCTTTCAGACGGCTTAAAGTATTTTGCAAAGGCTCACGGCTGTTTGGCGGGCTGCCGGATTCTGATAGATGCAGCACAATAAAAAACCCTGCTTTATGCAGGGTTTTCCCAATAGGCAACCGCCGTTTTATCACAGGCCGCTCAAACCGGCGGTGTCGTGGGCGATCATCAATTCTTCATTGGTGGGAATCACCACCGCCAACGCTTTGCTGTCAGCAGCGGTAATCACGCCGGCATTGCCGAAACGGGCGTTTTCGTTGGCCTGCCTGTCTTCGACCAAGCCTAAAAAGCCCAAATAACCCAACACCTTGCTGCGGACCAAGTTGGAATTTTCGCCGATACCGCCGGTAAACACCAAAACGTCCAAGCCGCCGGCGGCTACTGCCATAGCGGCAACGTATTTGGCCAAACGGTAGGTAAACACTTCCAATGCCAGTTTGGCACCTTCGTGGCCTTTGCCCGCTTCTTCTTCGATGGTACGGCAGTCGTTGGATAATTCCGAAATGCCCAGCAGGCCTGATTTTTTGTTGAGCATATCGGTAACTTGTGTGATGCTCATGTTGGCGTTTTCGGCCAAAAACGAGAAGATGCTCGGATCGACATCGCCGCTTCGGGTGCCCATGACCAAACCCTCCAGCGGAGTCAGCCCCATGCTGGTATCTTGGCATCCGCCGTTGGCAACGGCGGCAATCGATGCGCCGTTGCCCAAGTGGGCGATAACCATGCGCAGACTGTTTTTGTCTTTGCCCAAAAAGCGGGCGGTTTCATCGGCAACAAAGCGGTAGCTGGTGCCGTGAAAGCCGTAGCGGCGCAGGCCGTATTTGCGGTAAAGCTCGCGCGGCACGGCATAAGTGTAGGCGTGTTCGGGAATACTTTGGTGGAAAGCGGTGTCGAACACGGCCACATTCGGCAGGCCTTTGAAAATATTTTGTGCGGCGCGGATGCCCAGCAGGTTGGCGGGATTGTGCAACGGCGCGAGGGGGATACATTTTTCAATGCCGTCCACCACTTCCGGCGTAATTACAATAGATTCGCTGTAAAGCTCGCCGCCGCTGACCACGCGGTGGCCGACCGCTGCAATACGGCTGTCGAGCCCGTGGGCTTTCAATTCTTCCATCAGTGCTTCCACCGCTCCGGTATGGTCGGGATTGCGTGCTAAATCTACCTTGCGCTTTTCGCCGTTGGCTTTAAACGTGATATACGCATCGGGAAGGTTCAGTTTTTCTGCCAGGCAACTGAGCAATACCCCGCCGCTGTCGTTATCCAACACCGCGCCTTTCAAAGAAGAACTGCCGCAGTTTAATACCAAAATCAGTTTGTCTGACATATTATGCTCCTAAATAACTGTTTTCAGACGGCCTCTGCCGCTTTTCAACAAAACATTTCAAAATAAAACACTGCATTCTAGCAAACTTTGCCGTATGCCGAGCATTCTGCCGGCATGGGCCAAACAATAAACAGTCTGTCAAAAACCAAGAACTGCCCTAAACTGCAGGCGAAAACGCATCCGAAAAAAATGCATCAACGGGCAGGCCGCATTGTTCTACAAGTTGTTGCCGCGCCGCCTCAATCATACCGGGCGAGCCGCAGGCATACACTTCGTGTCCCGACAAATCGGGATAATCCGCCGCAACATGAGCTTGGATATACCCTTGTGCCCCCTGCCAATTATCGTTTTGGCGGGAAAGCACCGGCGTGAAACGGGCATCGGGCAGCCGTGAAACCAAATCCGCCGCCTGCTGCAAACAATATAAATCAACCTCATGCCGCGCGCCCCAATAAAGATGCACAGCGCGCGTATCACCGTTTTCTACCATCTGCCGTAAAATACTGCAAATCGGTGCGAATCCTGTGCCCGTAGCCATCAGAATTGCAGGTTTGCCGCTTTCTTGCAAGGTAAACGTACCCAACGGGCCGCGTACACGCAGAATTACCTTTTCTTGAATCAAGGCATTTTCGCTAAACAGCATCTCTGAAAACAAACCGCCCGCGCGCCTGCGGATATGCAGCTCCAAAGCTTCGGCCTGCGCCGGGCTGTTGGCAATCGAATAACTGCGCACCTGGCCGTTTTTCAGCAAAATATCAATATATTGCCCGGCTAAAAATGTAAACGGCGGCGCTTTGGGCAAAGCCAGCGTCAACACAGCCACATCATGCTGGTAAACCACCGAAGCCACCCGGGCAGGAAAAGTTTTCACCGGCGGCATGGCCGCACCATTATAGCCCGGCACCTTCAACACAATATCACTTTGCGGCACTGCGCAACACATCAAAATCTTACCTTGCGCTGCCTCTTCGGCGCTCAACGCCAACTCCGCATGCGCGCCCTGTGCCACTTCGCCGCCGACAAGCTCAGCTTTGCACTGCCCGCAAATACCGCTTTGGCAGGAATGCGGCAGATTCAAACCCTGCCGCTTGGCGGCGTTTAAAACCGGCTCCCCCGCTTCTGCGGTAAAAGCAGCATCATCGGGGGCAAAAGTAATGGTATAAGACATAAAATACCGTTAAAAATCAAATCAAGAAACCAGCCGCAGCCTTTGCCGGGCACCGCCGCTTCAGGCCGCAGTGCTGCTTGTAATACAAACCCTCGGGCCGAAACTGTTGCAAAATTTATAAAATACCGCCCAGCGCCTACCCGCCATCGGCACGTAGGAAACCTTGTCTGGCTTTCGTAAGTTGCTGCAATAAAAAACCTGACGGCTGTAAGGTGCAATCCACACCTGCCGGAGAACAACAGTTATTGAATGTTTCAAACGACCGAATTATAAAACACAAACCGGCTTGACGGGTTGTCTTTTAAAACGCCTCAGCCCTGCCCCCGCAAGTCTGTTCAGACGGCCTGAAACCCGGGTTATGGATCAACGGTTTCCAACAAAGCAGGTAAAACAAATAGAACAATGCCGGCCGATTCTGTTTGCACGCCGGCGGCCTGCAAAGTTGTTTTTTGGCTAAAACGCAGCAAAGACGCAGCGGAGCCAAGTTGGCTGACTGCTTGGCCAATCGTGTTTTTTACGGTATGGCTTGATATTATCGTGAATCTGCCGGTTCCTTGACCATCTCTGAGATCGGGCTGCCGTCTGTGCATTCTGCACCCTGCTGTTTTGTACTGAAAATGAAGTAGAGCTGCGGCAGCGGCTGCAAACCGCCTGCATCACAGCCGCTGTGTTTTTTCTTTGAACGCCTGCAACACTAAAGGCCGTCTGAAACAGATTGTTCAGACGGCCTCCCGCAACATTGACAGTTTTAGTTAAAAAGATTTAGTTAAAAAGAATCCCGCTCGGCCAACCACAGCGCAGCCAAAGTAACCAGCGATGCACAGCCTATCAGAATAATGATTTGCAGAAAGAAAACCGACATAAAAACCTCCGTATGATTGTGAACCGCCGTGCCTGCTGCAAGCAGCGGCTTATCGTTGTTGTAAAAACCGAGTGCTCATCATACCACAAAATCATAACATTTCTTTACTTTTACTTAACTTTCCACTCTGAAAATTACAATAATTATCATCAATAGGTAGAAATAAATTAATACCATTAAAACAATAAACCAAATTTAACCCATATTCACATTAACTCCTACCGGTGTAAACCCGCCATTACTGCCTTCATAAAAAACCGGCGCGAAACGGTGTTTCTCTGAAACCGCAGCCGGCCTATGTGCAATACTGGCCTTTCAGACGGCCTGTTATCCCATTTATACGGCCGTTACACGCCTACCTACCGCCCTTCCCTGCCCTGATTGATGTTGCTTCTCTTCGCCCCCCCGCCGCAGCCGGTAATGCGCAGATTCATCGCTGAAGACGTTTTGAATAAAACCACTTTTGTCAATACAAAAAAAGCCGGTGATTGAACACCGGCTTTGAATGAATATTTATGGCGGAGTAGGAGGGATTCGAACCCTCGATCCAGGTTTTAGCCCAGATGCACCCTTAGCAGGGGTGTGCCTTCAGCCTCTCAGCCACTACTCCGTAAAGAAGCGTGAACTATAAACAAGTCTGTTTAAGGTGTCAAGAAAGTTAGTGGTTTTTGGGCTGTATGAACATTAAGTTTATGAATTCCATTTAAATTCACCTTAATCGGTTGGGCTGCTCATTCGGGCTTGCCCATGATTGGGAAAAGCCGGCCCCACACTCACTATATTGCCGCTGTATTGCTGTTTTATACCGGCCGTAACCTATGTATAGGCTTGATGCAGAGCGGTGGTAGCGGAGTGTGGTTGCCAAACGATCACTGTAGCCAATCCACTTTAATGCAGCAAACCGAAAACACTGCACAACCGGCTCTGTTGCCGCTTCAACAATTTGCAAAACCGCTCTCTTTCAACTAAGGCACAACATGCCCTAGTGGAGATAAGCCGATTCACCATCACCATAGGGATTTTGCGCCGGGCGGTATACAGATAATGTTTAATCTGTTTTTCGAAATATCGGTGGTTCTTGCTGCAGCCGTCTGAAAAGGCCGTGCAGCACATACTGCACGGCCTTCAGGCAGCCTTTTCAGACGGCCTGGTTACATACGTTCAATCATGGCTTTGCCGAAAGCAGAGCAGGATACTTCGTTGGCACCCTCCATCAGACGGGCAAAGTCGTAAGTAACCTGTTTGTCGCCGATGGCTTTTTCCATGGATTCGATAACCAAATCTGCGGCCTCTTTCCAGCCCAGGTGGCGCAACATCATCTCGGCAGAGAGAATCAGCGAGCCGGGGTTGACTTTGTCTTGGCCGGCATATTTCGGTGCGGTGCCGTGGGTGGCTTCGAATACGGCGTATTGGTCGGAAATATTCGCTCCCGGTGCGATGCCGATGCCGCCCACCTGCGCAGCCAGCGCATCAGATATATAGTCGCCGTTGAGATTCAGTGTGGCAATCACATCGTATTCGGCGGGGCGTAAAACGATTTGCTGCAGGAAAGCATCGGCAATGGCATCTTTAACAATGATTTCTTTGCCGGTTTTCGGGTTTTTGAATGCACACCACGGGCCGCCGTCGATAGGTTCGGCACCGAATTCTTTTTTGGCCAATTCGTAGCCCCAATCTCGGAAGCCGCCCTCGGTAAACTTCATGATGTTGCCTTTGTGCACCAAAGTTACGCTGTCGCGGTCGTTGTCGATGGCGTATTGGATGGCGGCGCGCACCAAGCGCGCGGTGCCTTCTTTCGACACAGGCTTGATGCCGATGCCGGAGGTGGCGGGAAAGCGGATTTTCTTCACGCCCATTTCGTTCTGCAGGAAAGCAATCACTTTTTGGGCGGCTTCGCTCTCGGCTTCCCATTCGATACCGGCATAAATATCTTCGGTGTTTTCACGGAAAATCACCATATCGGTTTTGCTCGGATCCTTCAGCGGAGAAGGCACGCCGTTGAAATAGCGCACAGGGCGCACGCATTGGTATAGATCCAACTCTTGGCGCAGCGCCACATTCAGCGAGCGGATACCGCCGCCTACGGGCGTGGTCATCGGGCCTTTGATGGATACCGAATATTCTTTCAGCGCCTCCAGCGTTTCTTCGGGCAGCCAAACATTGTCGCCGTAAACGCGGGTGGCTTTTTCGCCGGCATAAACCTCCATCCAGTGGATTTTTTTCTCGCCACCATAAGCCTTGGCTACGGCCGCATCAATCACGTTAATCATTACGGGGGTAATATCCACGCCGATGCCGTCGCCTTCGATAAAGGGGATAATCGGGTTGTTGGGAATGGCTTGTCCGGGCACGATTTTCCGACCCTCTGCGGGTACTTTGATATAGCTCATGGTGTCTCCTGTTTACGGGTGTTTTTCTTTGCAGTTTAACAAGCCCGCTGCAAAAGCGCGGCAGGCATGGCGTGAAACTGCGCAAACGCTTTGAGATTATGCTTGATTTTTGCCGCCGGTGCCAGTAGACAGGCAAAATCGGCCTGTGGCTGCCATACTTGACCGGCGGCGGCAGGATAAGGAAGAAAACAGGCAGGTGCGAAGCCCGATAACGGCGCGCGCGGCCAATTATTTTAAAATACCATAATATCTTCAATATACTGTCTGCGGCTTGCCACTTATCCCCCAAATGGGGGGCTAACGGCTTAGCCGGCTGATAACCGAAGGCTCAGGCCGTCTGAAAGCAGTTTTCAGACGGCCTGAATATTTTTTGTATGCCGCTGCCGGCAGCATTTGCCACGCTTGCAAAAGACAGACAACCGCGGCTTCATCCGCAGAAATCCGCACCGTTTTACCCGGCGTTATAGTTTACCCGGCGTTACAACAGTTCAGACGGCATTGCCGCACCGCGCCTTTCGTCACTGTCTTGCACTGCCGGCCGGCTGCCCGTATCAAAAGTGGACCAATCCACTATAAAATACG
Organism: Neisseria sp. 19428wB4_WF04; assembly: GCF_015235335.1. Classification (NCBI taxonomy): domain Bacteria; kingdom Pseudomonadati; phylum Pseudomonadota; class Betaproteobacteria; order Neisseriales; family Neisseriaceae; genus Neisseria; species Neisseria sp. 19428wB4_WF04. Next base: position 8,537 of record NZ_JADGLG010000033.1, on the reverse strand, counting down.
GCACAGGCCAAGAGCTGCACCCACAGCAAAACCAACACCCTGCCGGCAGCAGCTTTCCATCGTCAACCAATCCAGCCTCAATAAACGGCGGCATTCATGAAAAAACTGATTGTTTTCAACAAACCTTACGGCGTTATCTGCCAGTTTTCCGCGCACGAAAAACACAAAAGCCTCAAAAATTATATCGATATACCGGGTTTCTACCCCGCAGGGCGGCTGGACGCCGACAGCGAGGGCCTGCTGCTGCTCACCGACAACGGCCGCCTTCAGGCGCAGATTGCCGCCCCCAAACACGGCAAAGAAAAAACCTATTGGGCGCAAGTGGAAGGCAGCCCCGATGAAGCGCGGCTCGATACACTGCGCACAGGCATGGACTTGGGCGGCTTTATCACCCGCCCGGCAAAAGTGAGGGTTTTGCCGCCGCAAGAGCCGGAGCGTTTGTGGCCGCGCAACCCGCCCATTCGGGAACGCAAAACCGTTGCTGATTTTTGGTTGGAAATCACCGTCAGCGAAGGCAGAAACCGCCAAGTGCGGCGGATGACGGCCAAAGCGGGTTATCCCTGCCTGCGCTTGGTGAGGGTGGCAGTGGGAAGGCTCAACCTGTTCGAGCTGGGCATAGAACAGGGCACTTGGGCATGGTGCCGCAAAATGCCTTGATATCTACTATAAATGCCGTTCCAAACAGCCTAAATTTCAGACGGCTTGGATATCGAAAAAGTCAGATTACCGGAAAGTCCAGATGGTTTGCACTTTTTATACTGCACCGCTTTTATTTTGGGGCTGACATAGATGGGCAATCTCGACAGGCTGTCAAAATGGGGATAGCACTTTATAGATTCAGCAAGAGCCTCTCAAGAAAACTGCTTGAATATTTTGTACCCGAAGCCGCCGCACGTGGCTGCCGATATTTTGGGTATTCAGCCCAATAGGGACACCGGCAGATTCCACCCTTACCGGATAAACCACAGCGGTTTGCCGGCCGACAAAAGCATATTATATTAATCACAGCATTGGAATTTTTTGGGGTCAGACAAAACATATCTTACGCAAATGTAACGGAATGACCGGAAATCTTTTCCTTATTCTTGAAAAGTGTAGATTTGCTTTAACTTTGCAACATCAAGCAACACTGTTTCACCTTGCTTTGGGCTTTGGGCTTTGGGCTTTGGGCTTTGGGCTTTGGGCTTTGGGCTTTGGGCTTTGGGCTTTGGGCTTTGGGCATCGTTGATCAATCTCTAAGCCCCCGAAACAGGTCTTCACGGCGGTTTCCCAAACAAACCTTCACACAGAGGGTGTAAACAGGCCGGGGTTTTCCGGTGCTCAAGCCGTCTGAAAACAGATTGCAAAAAAACAGATAAAGAAAAAAGCACCGCTTCAAGCCGGTGCTTTTTTCTTTGCTTTTTTGAAAAGGGTTTGGCGGAGTGGACGGGGCTCGAACCCGCGACCCCCGGCGTGACAGGCCGGTATTCTAACCAACTGAACTACCACTCCGTATAAGAAACTTGGTGGGTGATGACGGAGTCGAACCGCCGACATTCTGCTTGTAAGGCAGACGCTCTACCAACTGAGCTAATCACCCTTTCGCATTGCGAAGATGCGATTAAACCAAAATCCCCAAACTTGCGCAAGCGTTTTTTCAGCTTGATAAACCACTTTTCAACAAGCTGATGAAATATAAAAAAATTACTTTTTCAGACGGCTTGTGTTTCTCTCAGGCCGGATTCAGCGTTTTTCCTGCCTGCGTATCAGATACACGCCCAAAACGGCAAACAGCGCGGTCGGCAGCGCAGCGGCGATTAGCGGCGGAAAGCCGTAAAGCTGCCCGGTAAAGCCGAACAACCGGCCGGTGAAGTGAAACGCCAGCCCCAAACAGATACCGCCAAACAGCTTCAGCCCCATATTGCCGCGGCGGGTGTGTTGCGGGGTAAACGCCAGCGACACCAAAGCCATCACCAGTGCGGCAACAGGATACATCAGTTTGCGCCACCAAGTGATTTCGTAGAGCTTGGTCTGCTGCCGGTTGTTTTTCAGATGGCCTATATAGGTGGTGAGCTCCGACACCGACATCTGTTCCGGCTTTACCAGTAACACTTCCAGCAGGCTGCGTTGCAGCTTGAGCGGCCAGTTTTGTTCGGCATGTGTTTCGGTGCGCACTGCTTCACCGTCAAGCAGGCTGCGGCGCACGTTTTGCAGCTGCCAGCTGTTGTTTGGATTGAGTGTGGCGGATTCTGCTTCCACCGCTTCGACCAGTTGGAAGGCTTCATTGTGCCGCCACACTTTCACGCCCAGCAAGGTGTGGTCGGGCAGCATTTCGCGCACGTTGATGATGTTGTTTTGTTCTTTCAGCCACAAACCCTGCGCGCCTGTGCTGATGCGGCCGCTGATGGTGGTGGCTTTCATGTTTTCGGCACGTTGGCTCAGTGATGGTGCGAGCCATTCGCCCAAAGCCGCGGTGGCAACGGCAAATATCAGGCCGAAGCGCAACAAAACGGTAATCAGCTTTTGAGTGCTCATGCCGCTGGTTTTCATCACCGTGATTTCACTGCCGGAAGCGAGCTGGCTCAAGGCAACCAACCCGCCTATCAATACTGCCAGCGGCATCAGGTCGTAAGCGTGGGCAGGCATCTGCATCAACACATACTGCATCATTTTACTGCCGTTATAACTGCCTTTGCCCAAATCGCCTGCTTCATTGATGATGTCGAAAAAGCTGTAAAGTGCCAGAAAGGCCAGCAGTGCGTAAACCGTCATCACGCTGAGTTGGCGGATAAGGTAGCGGGTAATCAGCTTCATTTGGCACCGCCTTTCAAGCTGAGTTTTACAGCGCGCCAAAAAGGCTGTGCGGGCATACTGCGCACACGCAGCAGGATAACGGCAACGGCGGCAATGAGTATGTGCATAGGCAGCATACCGAGCCAGAAATTGAGTTTGCCGCCTTCCACCGCATTGCGCAAAAAGGTAAGGCCGTTTTGGTAAACCAAATACATGCCGATGGCAATGAGGATATTATAAGTGTGCCCCGTGCGCGGGTTGAAATAAGAAAGCGGCACGGCCAGTATGCTCAGAAGCAATACGCTCACAGGCAGCGACAGCCGCCACATCAACTCGGCCTTGTATTGCGGATTGCTGCTGCCGAAAAGCTGCCCGGTGGGAATAGTGCGGCGGTGTGAAACCGGATCAACGATTTTCGGCACCGTGCTGATAATCAGGCTCAAATGCTCGAACGACACTTGGCTGTAATCGGCCCGGCCGGGTGTTCCGCTGTAACGGTAACCGTTGCTCAACTCGAGCGTGCGCTTGTTGTCTTGCAGTGAAAACGTGCCTTCTTTGGCGAAAACGATGTTGTCGTTGCCTTTATCGTCTGTTTCGCGCAAAAACAAGTTTTTCATAATGCCCGGGCCGGTGTCGAAAGTTTCCACGAAATACACACGCCCGTTGCGCTTGCCCAGCGTGCGGAACTCGCCCGCCTCCACCAATGAAAGCTCCTGTTTCTGTTTTAAGATTTCGGCGTATTCGCGGCTGCGCAGCTCTGCCCACGGCATCACGAAAAGCTGCATCACCGCAATCAGCAGGGCAAACGGCACGGCAAACTGCAACACAGGGCGTATCCACTGCCTCAGCGCCAGCCCGCACGAGAGCCAAACCGACATTTCGCTGTCGCGCCAATAACGGGTCAGCACAGTGAGCGTGCTGATATAGGCGGTGAGCACCAGCAAGAGCGGTGTCATGCCGACAACCCAAAAGCCCACCAGCGCGGCCACTGCATCAACCGCCACGCGGCCGTCTGCGGCACGCCCCAGCAGGTTGACGGCCTGCGTGGACACCAGCACCGCCAGCAACACCACAAAAATGCCCACAGCGGTGAAAGAGAGTTCTTTGATAAAGTTTCGTTGATAAATCATAAATAGCCGCTTTGGATGGCAGAGATGGCCGGATTAAGGTTCCTCCTGAGGTTTCGGGTATGCCGGTGATGGAGTACAATCAGGCCGATATGTTTCAGACGGCCTGTCGATATCGGCAGGGCCGTCTGAAAAAATTCTTTAGGGATAACCACTCATCTAGGAGAGTCAGCGTGAAATTTAGCACAAAAGCCGAAAAATTGCAGCCGGACACCGCCGGCGCCCTGCTTTATATCTGCGAAAAAGCCTGCCCCTGCAGCGAAAACAGCGATAACGAAACCGCCGCCCTGCTCTGCGGCTCTTTAGAAAAAGGCCAAACTTTCGCCGAAACCAAAATTTCCGAACACGGCCGTCTGAAAGCCGTTGCGGTGGTGTGCCTGCCGGATACCGGGCGCGAAACCGCAGCCAAGGCCGCCGCCGAAGCTGCCGCATGGGCGCAAAAGCAGGAATCGGTAAACATCTGCCTCGCCCCGTTAGGCCAAGAAGCTGCCGCCTTGATTGCCGAAGTGTTCGCGACTGCCTTGGGCAATGCGGTTTACCGCTTCGAGCGCTATAAAAAAGAATCCCAACCCGCCCGGTTGGCCGAAGCAGTATTTTTCAGCCCCGAACACGGCCGGGCCGTAAAAGATGCGCTCAAAACAGCCGATGCCCTGGTTTACGGCATGTCGCTGTGCAAAGACCTCGGCAATGCCGCGCCCAACGAATGCACGCCCGAATATCTCGCCGAAACAGCAAAAAAACAGGCCGAAAAGCTCGGTGCCACGGTGAAAGTGTTCGATAAAAGCTATATCAAAAAACATATGGGGGCTTTTTGGTCGGTGGCCAAAGGCAGCAAACAGAAACCCTATTTCATCGAACTTTCCTATTTCGGCGCGGCAGATAAAAAAGCGGCGCCGGTGGTGCTGGTGGGCAAAGGCATCACATTCGACTCGGGCGGCATTTCGCTCAAGCCCGGCCTGAATATGGACGAAATGAAATACGATATGTGCGGCGCGGCCGGCGTTATCGGCACATTCTGTGCCGCCGTCAAACTCAAGCTGCCCGTCAATCTGACCGCGCTTATCCCCACTTGCGAAAACATGCCCTCCGGCCACGCCAACAAGCCGGGCGATATTGTAAAGAGCATGAAAGGCCTCACCATCGAAGTGCTCAACACCGATGCGGAAGGCCGTCTGATTCTGTGCGATGCCTTAACCTACGCAGAGCAGCTCAAACCCAAAGCCGTGATTGACGTTGCCACCCTCACCGGCGCCTGCATCGTTGCGCTGGGCCACGAGGTCAGCGGCCTGATGGCCAACAATCAAGAGCTGGCCGACAGCCTGCTGGCCGCCTCGCGCGAAAGCGGCGATCAAGCCTGGCAGTTGCCGCTTTTCGATTCCTATAAAGAGCAGCTCAAATCCAATTTTGCCGACCTGCCCAACATCGGCAGCCCCGGCGCAGGCACCATCACGGCAGGCACATTTTTATCTTACTTCACCGAAAACTACCCGTGGGCGCATCTCGATATCGCCGGCACCGCATGGAAATCGGGCAAAGAAAAAGGCGCCACCGGCCGCCCCGTGCCGCTGTTGCTGCACTATCTGCGCCAAATAAAATAAACGCGGTTTTTTTAAAACCATCGGCCGTCTGAAAACAAAACGAAACTTCCGTTTTCAGACGGCCTTTCCACATGACGAAAATATAAACCCAATCCAAATCAAGCCTTTAAATCTTACTCACAAAAGCTGTGGATAACTGTGTGGAAAGTTTGTAGAATCGCCGTGTTTTTCCCGCAGAATCAAGCCCCGCACAGGGTTGCACAAAAATTAAGCCTGAATAAAAATATATTATTTATCAAATAGATAAACATATCCAACCGGTGTCAGGCCCATTAATCGGCACGCTTGTCAATGCGGTAACTATTAATGTGGATAAAGAAAATATTTTTCTTGACAATCCGCCCCGAAGCGATAATCCCGCACTCCGAATATATGGAAACCGATGATGCCCTCCGAACACCGCAGCCGGCCGCACCTTGCGCCGCAAACCCCAACCGAATCCCCGCCGGTTTGCTGGCTTTTCTGCACCGTTATCGACAATTTCGGCGACATCGGCGTATCGTGGCGGCTCGCGCAGATGCTCAACCGCGAACTCGGCCGGCAGGTGCATTTATGGACAGACAACCCCCAAGCCCTGCGCGTGCTCTGCCCCGATTTGCCCGCCCCGCCCTGCGTGTATCAAAATATCCATATCCGCCTGTGGAATTCCGACCGCGCAGCAGGCTTGGAATCCGCCCCGCCGCCCGACACCGTTATCGAAACCTTCGCCTGCAACCTGCCGCCGAATGCCATCGCCGCAATAGCCGCCAACCGGCCGCTGTGGCTGAATTGGGAATACCTGAGTGCTGAAACCAGCAACGAACGTCTGCACGCCCTACCCTCTCCGCAACCAAACGGCCTGCAAAAATATTTCTGGTTTATGGGCTTCAGCGAAAAAAGCGGCGGCCTGCTGCGCGAATGGGATTACGCTGAACGCAGCCGTTTCAACACCGCCCAATGGCGCGCCCGCCTGCTGCTGACCGAAAAAACTGCCCCCGAATGGCTGCTGTTCGGCTACGAAAGCCCCGTTTGGGCCCAATGGCTGGAGATGTGGCGGCAAAGCGGCCAACCCATCACCCTGCTGCTCTCCGGCAGGCAGATTATCGACAGCCTCAAAACTGCCGCCGCCATTCCGCACCATGCCCTGCAACAGGCGGGAGACATGTTTCAGACGGCCTGCGTAACCCTAATCCGCATTCCTTTCGTGCCGCAGCATGATTTCGACCGCCTGCTGCATCTTTCAGACGGCCTGATTGTGCGCGGGGAAGACAGCTTTGTGCGCGCCCAATTTGCCGCCAAACCCTTTTTCTGGCACATCTATCCGCAAGAAGAAGCAGCGCATATCGAAAAACTGCACGCCTTTTGGAACCAAACCTATGCCTGCTACCCCGAGGCCGTCCGCAACGCCCACCGAATATTGTCGGACGAACTCAACGGCGCCGCCGTGCTCACCGCCGCACAACGCCTGGCTGCCTGGCAGACCCTGCAAAGCCGCCACGCAAACTGGCGCAAAAGCGTGTCGGATTGGCAAAAACACCTGTTTTCACAGCCCAGTGCCATAGAAAAACTAGCCAAATTCAAGCAAAGCCGCTAAAATAGTGCGTTTTATTTTCACCCGATATTGATTGGAAACATGATGAAAACCGCACAAGAACTGCGTGCCGGCAACGTATTTATGGTCGGCAACGACCCGATGGTGGTGCAAAAAACCGAATATATCAAAGGCGGCCGCTCTTCGGCCAAAGTGAGCATGAAGCTGAAAAACCTGCTCACCGGCGCCGCCACCGAAACCATCTATAAAGCTGACGACAAATTCGATGTTGTCGTGTTGGCGCGCAAAAACTGCACATACAGCTATTTTGCCGACCCCATGTATGTTTTTATGGACGAAGAGTTCAACCAATACGAAGTGGAAGCCGAAAACATCGGCGATGCGCTGAAATTCATTGTGGACGGCATGGAAGACGTGTGCGAGGTAACCTTCTACGAAGGCAATCCGATTTCCGTGGAGCTGCCCACCATCATCGTACGCGAAGTAGAATACACGGAGCCTGCCGTTAAAGGCGACACCTCGGGCAAAGTGATGAAAACCGCCCGTTTGGTCGGCGGCACCGAAATCCAAGTGATGGCCTACGTTGAAAACGGCGACAAAGTGGAAATCGACACCCGCACCGGCGAATTCCGCAAGCGCGCCTGATGCCCGAATTCAACACCGTTCGAAATAAGGCCTAGATACAAGGCCGTCTGAAAACATAAAACCGCCCCGGCCATTTCGCCGGCTGGGGCAGTTTTTCATAATCAGATTCAAACACCCTCCAATGCCCTCCAAACCGAAACCGTTTATTGCCGCCCCGGCAGCACAAACCAAGAAGCTGCCGTAATGCCGGGTGTATCGTGTATCTGCGCGCACGGGCGGATCAAACACCATATCCCCAAATAAACGCAGCCCCCTATAGTGAATCCGCCTTATTTTCGGCACCGGGCAAAGCGGCACAGAACCCATTCCGTTGCTTTGCTATTCCAACCGCAACAAAGCCAATACGAAATGAAACAGGCCGAACCCTACCCATACAGAATCCGACCTGCTTTATCCGCCTGACGATAAACTCATCCGAAACTCGGAGTCGGTTTGGTTTTGCAGACGGCTCCGATCGATAACGGTTTATTTTCCGGCTTTATCGGCTTTCAACAAAATCGCATACAGCTGGTCTTTCAGATGCAGCTTCTGCTTTTTCAACTCTTCGATTTCCTGCAAACCTTCGGTAACGGGGTTGTTGGTCAGGCCGGTGATTTTGTCGTCCAGCGCATTATGCTCGTCAAACAAGCGGGCGAAGTGGGCATCTTCTTGTTTTAATTTAGAAATCAAATCGCGATATTCCGGGAACATTTCGTTTTCCTCTTAACATACCAATTAAAAAACAAGCAATTTCTTGCTTACCTGAGTTCCATTACATTCTATAACAAAGCAGCCTTGCTAATCCAGCCCATTCTCCGATTGCACCCCGCCCTGCCGCAACCCCGCCATAGTAGATTTTCCCGGCAGCCGCGCATACAATCCCCC
>NZ_JADGLG010000032.1:0-29368 GCF_015235335.1 Neisseria sp. 19428wB4_WF04 | reverse complement strand
CCGGGGCTTTTGCCAACGATACGGCTTTGACTGCCGCCATGTCGGACAGATTACTCCGCCATTGTCATGTTGTTCGGATAAGTGGAGAGAGTTACCGTTTGAAGGACAAAAAGAAGATAGGCATTGCGCCTGTGATAAAGGAGATTTACCCCCCCCCCCGTGGGATGGTTACAATCAAACTGCCGGTTCCGGCTTTAAAGTGGTCAGTTTTTGACGGCCGTGGACAGTAAAGGGTAGCTGCTTCTTTGATGACGTATTATTTGCGGATGATACTGTTGTCCAGTGGGTTTATGAAAACTATAATGCCGAATAATCTGCCGAAATAGGTAGTATCCATAATGATGTCGGCAACGGACTTAAAAGATTTGTCGGTAGTTAGACTGCCTTGCTTGATACACCGGTGGATATTTTTGGTGCTACATTGATAGCGTTTTGCTATTTGCGTACAGGTTTGTTTGAGGTGCATGTATTCGTGCGACAGACGGTTGTTATTGAGCGGTTTGAAAGTGTGGGCAAGAGCTTGTGGCGGACGGAACGTATATATCTTTGCCGGCTATTTTTACGGCTGTATTTGATATAGGTACTTTAGTGACAAAATAGACATTTTTTGCTAACCTAAATGTTTATTAAACCTTGTTTTATTTAGAGCTGGGGTCTTTGTAAAAATTACCTTAATGCCGTATATCATACTAGTGTTGGCATGGATCCAGATGAAAATATTGAAGTGTCGATTAAATAAATATTTGAATGCTAAACGTCTAGATTTCAATTGGCGTGGAAATAGTGGCGGATAAATTTTCTTGTGATATTTTTGAATGTGTAAAGAACCTAGCCTGCTGCTTGATACGGGAGATGTAGTGGGTTCGCTATTCAAAGGCCGGCTGAAAATTTTCAGGCGGCCTTGCTGTTTTATTTGTTTGTCAGTTTCTCCAAGACTGCTTTCACGGTGCGGATCCGCGCTTCTATATTGTCCGACACTGCAGTGATGCGCAGTTTGTTGCTGGCGGCCATGCGCCAGTTTTTGTGGCTCTGCATCAGCATGATGATGTCGGCGGGGTCGAAGGTGTGGTGTTTGCCGAAGGTGAGGGTAACGGCTTCGTTTGTTGCATCGATTGCGTCTATGCCCATTGCTTTGGCTGTAAGGCGGATGCGGTGGCTTTCTATCAGGGTTTTGGCGGGCTCTCCGGGTAGGCCGAAGCGGTCTACCAGCTCTTCGTGTACGGCGTTGATCTGTGCTTCGGTTTCGCAGGCGGCCAGGCGTTTGTAGAGTACCAGCCGTTCGTGAATGTCGGGGCAGTAATCTTCGGGCAGCAGCGCGGGGCTGTGCAGTTTGATTTCTGTGGTTACGCCCAAAGGCGCATCTAAATCGGGCTGGCGGCCTTTTTTGAGGTCGCGCACGGCCTGCTTGAGCATTTCGGTGTAGAGCGTGAAGCCTACCTGCATCATTTCACCGCTTTGGCCTTCGCCTAAGATTTCGCCTGCGCCGCGGATTTCCAAATCCTGCATCGCCAGTGTGAAGCCGGCACCGAGTTCGTCTGCCGCGGCGATGGCGTCCAGCCGCTTTTCGGCGTCTTTGGTGATGTATTCGGGGGTGAGCAGGTAGGCGTAGGCTTGGTGGTGGCTGCGGCCGACACGCCCGCGCAGCTGGTGCAGCTGCGCGAGGCCGAATTTGTCGGCGCGGTTGATGATGATGGTGTTGGCGTTGGGGATGTCGATGCCGGTTTCGATGATGGTGGAACAGAGCAACACGTTAAAACGCTGTTGCAGAAAATCGCGCATCACCTGCTCCAGCTCGCGCTCGCGCAGCCGGCCGTGAGCCACGCCGATGCGGGCTTCGGGCAGCAGCGTTTCCAGCCGTTCGCGCATATTCTCGATGGTTTCCACTTCGTTGTGCAGAAAAAACACTTGACCGCCGCGCTTGAGTTCGCGCAATACGGCTTCGCGTACGCTGCCTTCGCTGAAGGGTTTCACAAAGGTTTTCACCGCCAAACGGCGGTTGGGGGCGGTGGTGATGAGTGAAAAGTCGCGCAGCCCTTCCAAGGCCATGCTGAGTGTGCGCGGAATCGGCGTGGCGGTCAGCGTGAGCATATCCACATTGGCGCGCAGGCGTTTGAGCTGCTCTTTCTGGCGCACGCCGAAGCGGTGTTCTTCATCGATAATCACCAAGCCTAAGTTTTTGAATTGAATATTTTCCTGCACCAGTTTGTGTGTGCCAATCACAATATCTACCGTGCCATCGGTCATGCCTTTGAGGGTGGCTGTGGTGGTTTTGCCGCTGTTGAAGCGCGAAAGGGCGGCTACTTTCACGGGGAAATCGGCGAAGCGGTCGGCGAAATTTTGCGCGTGTTGCTCCACCAAAAGCGTGGTGGGGGCGAGCACGGCCACTTGTTTGCCGCCCATCACCGCCACAAATGCGGCGCGCAGGGCAACTTCGGTTTTGCCGAAGCCGACATCGCCGCACACCAGTCTGTCCATCGGCCTGCCTTGGGTGAGGTCTTTGAGCACCGCGCCGATGGCGGCGGCCTGGTCTTCGGTTTCTTCGTAGCCGAAGCCGTCTGAAAAGGCTTGGTAATCCTGCTCGTTGAAGGCGAATTTGAAGCCCTCCTGTGCCGCACGGCGGGCATAGAGGTTGAGCAGCTCGGCGGCGGTGTCGCGCGCTTTTTCGGCGGCTTTGCGTTTGGCTTTGCTCCATGCGCTGCTGCCGAGTTTGTGCAGCTGCACGTTTTCGTGTGCTTGCCCCGAATAGCGGCTGATCAGGTGCAGGTGCGACACTGGCACATAAAGCTGCGCACCGCCTGCGTATTCGAGCAGCATCATTTCGGCCGGGCTCTCGCCCAAATCCATCGTAACCAACCCCATATAGCGACCGATGCCGTGTTCTTCGTGCACTACCGGGTCGCCGGTGTTGATTTCGGCCAAATCGCGAAGAAGGCCGTCTGAAACCTGCGCGTGTTTTTTGCGGCGTACGCTGCGGCTCTTGGCGACATATTGGTAGAGGTCGGATTCGGTGATAACGGCAATCGACGGTGTAGGTTGGGCATTGATGCCCGACGGGGTTTGTGATGCGGCATCGGTGTCGGGCATCAATGCCCGACCTACTGTGCCTGTCTGAAACCCATACGCCAGCGGTGTAACCGTAATCGCCAGCGGCGCATCACTGTTTAAAAACGCCTGCCAGCTATCCACACTTTTCGGTTTCAGGCCGTGTTGGGCGAAAAAGCCGAGCATGGTTTCGCGCCGCCCCGCGCTTTCGGCGGTGAGCAGGATGCGGCCGTTAAAGGCCGTCTGAAAGTTTTGCAGCGCAGAGAGCGGGGTTTCGGATTGGCGGTTCACCGCCACATCGGGCAGCGCGTGGTTGGTGCCGTTTAAATCGGGCAGGATTTGACCGTAGGCTTTCAGACGGCCTGCAAATTGGTCTTCGCTGAGATACAAATGCTGCGGAGGCAAAGGCGGGTAGGTTTCATCGCCCTGCGCCATCGCAAAGCGTGATTTGACGTCTGCCCAAAAACGCGAAGCGGCGGCGTACACATCGCCGATGCACACCAACAGCGCTTCGCCGCCGATATAGTCAAACAGGCTGGAGAGGCCGTTTTCAAAAAACAGCGGCAGGTAATATTCGACTCCCGCGCCGAAACGGCCGCTGCTCACCGCCTGATACACGGCGGCTGCGTTGTGGTCGGCGTTGATTTCTTCGCGAAAACGCGCGCGGAAGATTTTTTGCGCATCGGCATCGGTGGGAAATTCGTGCGCCGGCAGCAGGCGGATTTCGGAAACCGGTGCGATGGTGCGCTGGCTGTCGGGGTCGAAGGTTTTGATGCTGTCGATTTCATCGCCGAACAAATCCAGGCGGTAGGGCAGCTCCGCACCCATCGGAAAAATATCGAGAATGCCGCCGCGCATGGCAAATTCGCCCGAGGCCACCACGTTGGAAACATGGCTGTAGCCCGCATCGGCCAAATTGCGGCGCAAGGCTTCGGCATCGAGCGTCTGCCCTGTTTTCAGCCAAAACGTGCGCCCCAGCAGAAACGGCACCGGCGCGAGTTTCTGCATGGCGGTGGCCACCGGCACAACCAACACATCGGCCAAGCCGCTTTTTACCTGCCACAAAGCAGCCAAACGCTCCGACACCAAATCCTGATGCGGCGAAAAGCGTTCATAGGGCAGCGTTTCCCAGCTGGGCAGAAACACGGCGTTATCCTGCGGACGGAAAAACTGCCAGGCACTCTGCAGGCGCAAGGCCTGTTCGACATCTTGGGTAAGAATCACTTTCAGCGGCTTTTCGGGCAGATTTTGCGTTAATGCCCACGGCAGGCTGCCGGGGGTGAAATCCGGCCAGCGGGATTTTTGCGAAGGGGCGGGGATAGGGTGGTTCATATCGTTATCGGCAGCAGTTCAGGCCGTCTGAATAATTTCAGACGGCCTGTGGTTGAAAAGGATAGGGGGTGATTTTAACAGAATGGAGAGAAGTTTCCGAAACAGTATAAACAGGCCGGTTCAATAGATTCGTCCGCACAAATTTGTGCTGATACACGGAGCCCATGATCCTTACTACAATCGATTACAATAAATAACAAAAATAAAAATATGCTTAATAGAATCACTTAAATTTAACAACAGGAAATTTTTATGTTGAATTCAACCGCTAAAGTGGCTTTCGCTGCCTATTTGCACGATTTGGGCAAATTTGTAGAACGGGCGCGCTTGGATGTGCCGGATGACGAGCTGCAAACCCATGTGCAACTTTATTGCCCCGGTTTGTTTGTTGACGGCAAGCCGGGCCGGCAATATACGCACAAACACGCAGCCTATACTGCCTTGGCTTGGGATGTTTTGGAACAGCACGTGCCGGATTGGGGCGGTGGCGATATGTATCCGTTTGCCGATAGGGCGCAAGTGGACAAAACCGATTCTCTGCTCCATGCCGCTGCCATGCACCACAAGCCCGAAACCTTTCTGCAATGGATTATTGCCACTGCTGACCGTGTGGCTTCGGGCTTTGGGCGGGAAACGTTCGAACACTACAACCAAAGCGATGATACCGCACCGGCCAACGGCAACCGGCAAACCGGTAAAAACCACTATCAGACGCGTTTGTTGACGCTGTTTGAACAAATCGCCGTCCACCGGCAGGCCGAATCTTTGGATAACGCTGATTTGGATTATTGCTATCCGCTCAAGGCCTTGTCGCCCGAGTCAATCTTTCCGCAAAAGCGCGAAACGGGCGAGCCGGGCGACAACCAACGGGCGCAGGCGGAATATCGGGATTTGTGGCAAAAATTTTTGCAGGCCTTGGAGACGATACCGGCTTCACACCGCCAAAACTGGGATTTATGGTTAGATCATTTTGATACCCTGTGGCAAACCTACACCCATGCTATTCCTGCCGCAACCGCTTTCGGCGTGAAGCCCGAAGTGTCTTTATATGACCACAGTAAAACTACGGCCGCGCTGGCCGCCGCTTTGTGGCGCTGGCATGAAGCAAACGGGCAAACCGGTAATGAAGCGGTGCAGGCACTAAAAAGCCGCAGTGATTGGGATGAGCAGAAAATCCTGCTGATTCAGGGCGATTTTTTCGGTATTCAGAATTTTATTTTTGCTTCGGGCAGCCAAACCAACAAACGCGCCGCCAAGTTATTGCGCGGCCGCTCGTTTCAGGTGTCGCTGTTTGCCGAACTGGCGGCCTTGAAAGTGTTGCGTGCCTGCTCTTTGCCATCGGTTTCGCAGATTTTAAATGCCGCCGGCAAATTTATGATTGTGGCACCCAATACTGCAGACGTACGCACAGCGGTGGAAACAGTGAAAGCAGAAATCAACGCTTGGTTTATCCGGCACAGCTTCGGCCAAGTGGCTATGGGCTTGTCGGTGCAGGCGGCAGGCTGCAATGATTTCACCGATAAAGAACGTTTTGCCGAATTGGTGAAACAATCGTTTGCCGTGTTGGAACGGGCTAAGCTGCAACGCTTTAACCTGACCGCAGACACTCCTGCCGTGTTAAACGCGGATTACAGCCAATGCGCAGCCGGCAGCGTGTGCAGCTACAACCAGCAGTTGCCCGCAGAAATCGAGGCAGACGGCCGGGCGGCGGCACGCTTGTCGCAAGACCAGATTACCTTGGGCAATCTGTTGACCAAGCAAAACCGTATTTTGGTATTGGAAAAGGGTGGTCAGGTGCATTCCGGCGGTAATACCGTCAAATTGCGCCTGCCCGTGTTTGGTCTGCATATAGCCTTTACTGCCGAAGACATCAGCGGCAAATTCGGCACGCAGGCGGCGGAGGGCACTTTATGGCGTTTTTGGGATTTCAGCCTGCCCGAGCAGCTTGGTGATCATGTTTGGAAAGGCTATGCCCGCCGCTACATCAATGCTTATGCGCCCCATTTCAGTGAGGCCGATGAATGGTTGAATCAAAAATACAGCCCGGTGCGTGGCGAGGATGATCAAATGGAAATCGAAGCCGGACAGCCGAAAACCTTTAACCATTTGGCCTGTGAAGACAGAACCAGTGAAAACAGAACCAGTGAAAACAGAACCAGTGAAAACAGAACCAGTGAAAACAGAACCAGTGAAAACGGGCAGCAGTTTATCGGCAAAGTAGCCATTGCCGCTTTAAAAGGCGATGTCGATAATCTCGGCACCATCTTCCAGAAAGGTTTGCAGGCACCCACTTTTGCCAAGATGGCGGCACTTTCCCGCCAGGTGAACCACTTTTTCAGCTTGTGGCTGCCGGCTTATTGTGCCGAACATTATCCGAACACCTATACCGTCTTTGCCGGCGGCGACAATTTCTTTCTTATCGGCCCGTGGCTGCAAACGCAAAAACTGGCGGCCGATATGCGGGAGGCGTTTGGCCGTTATGTGGCCGGCAATGAGGAAATCAGTTTCAGCGCCGGTATTTACATCACCAAACCCGGCCTGCCTTTGGGCGGATTATCAGCCGGAGCGGAAGAGGCTTTGGATTCAGCCAAAAGCGTATTCCATACGCAATACGGGCAGAAAAACAGCCTCTGCGTTTACGGCACCAGTGTTTCATGGCAAGAATGGCACGCGATTGAAACTGCTGCGGCAAGAATCGGTGAATTAAAAGATGCTTACGGATTAAGCACCGGTTTTATATACGATATGTTGCAGTTTTGCGAAGCGGCGGGCCGGGAGCGCAACGGCGATATTGCAGCCTGCATGTGGCACAGCCGTTTGGCTTACCGCATCCGCCGCCATGTGGACGACAACAAAAAAATCATCAGCAAAAACAATGCTTACGCCAAATTGATCGAAGCGTTTTATAAAAACGGCATTAAGCATTTGGAAGCGAAATACCGTATTCCCCTGTTTAACCACTTTTATTTACTGAGGGCAAAATAATGGACTTGAACCGAATCAAATTAAATACCGAGCAGTTGCCGGTGGATATTTTCAGCACCGTGGCGCAAGAGGCGGCGGAATATATCCACGATTTCAATAAAAGTAAAAATAAATCCACCCAATTGCGTAAGTTTTACGATGAATTGGCCATGTGGCACGACAAGGTTTTTCAGGCGGCCGACCGTGCGGGCGAATACCAAAAAGCCGCACCGTTTATTCAGATGCTGAAAGCCAAAGCCGCTTATGCAAGAGGAAGGGAGCATGTTAATGAACAGTTTGTCGACATGTTTAACCACATCATCGACCAGATTAACAGCGCAGATGCCTTAAAAAACGCCAAACTCTTTTTTGAGGCCGTATTGGGTTTCCGCAAAGCCAGCGAAGCCAAATAATTCAGGAGAACAACATGGAATTAGCAAACATTCACATTTTGGAAGCCAAGCTGGTGTTGCAAACCGGTTTGCACATCGGCGCGGGCGACAGCGAAATCCATATCGGCGGCATCGACAACAGCGTGATCAAACACCCGGTGGGCGGCGAGCCGTATATTCCCGGCAGCAGCCTCAAAGGCAAAATCCGCAGCCTGCTGGAATGGAAAAGCGGCGTGGTGCAGGAAGCACCGCTGGGCAAACGTGAATATGAAACCGCACAAGGCGCGGAAAAAACCGCCGTCAAACACATTCTGCAACTGTTCGGCATCAGCGGAGACAGCCAAAGCGAAGCCTTGCAGCAGGAAATCGGCCACACCCGCGTTTCGTTTTGGGATTGCGGCTTGAATCCGGATTATGCGCAACGCTTGCGCGAAGATAATCTGCTGTTTACCGAAGTGAAAAGCGAAACCATGATTAACCGAATCAGGTGTAGGAAATTCCAGCGTTGTTTACACTTTCCGTTTTTTGCATGCAGACCCATTTTGGGATTTTTGAGGGTTGTCAAGAATGCCGAAAGGCACGGCGAAGCCGCATCGTTCTTGAGAATGCTCGAAAATCACGAAACCATCATTCCAGTAAAAAAACAAAAGCTGTTTGGCATAAAAAGTGTAAACAACCCGACCTTTTCCAACACACGGGCGGGAATCGTTGGCTTGCGATTTGATCGAGCCGATACGCCCGTTTTACGATGAATGGGCAGTTGCTTTGTTTGCCGAGGGGGCTGCGTGTTGAAGATTTTTCGATGCGCGGCGGTGTGTGCGAAATGGGCAAGGCCGGCAGAATGCGCTTTTATGCGGCTTTTGAAACGGCGGCAAAATCATGGCGGCCGCAAATGCGCCGTTTGTGTATGGATTTACTTTCGGCACTGGGGAGTGAGCTGGGTGATGAAAGCGGATGTTTTGCCGAATCTGAAATGGTGGCGGCAGAGAAAGATGATGCGCTGGCTGATTGCTTATGATATTGCCGACACTGCCCGATTGCAGCGGGCATACCGTATTTTGTGCAACCATGCGCTGCCTTTGCAGAACAGTGTGTTTGGTTTCGGATCAGGCGGTGCCGAATTTTGTGCCGGTGTTAGATAAGGATTTCCGCCCGCAGGAAGTGGTGCTGCTGGTAACTGAGCAGATGAAGGAGAAAGCGGCTGCTTTGGCTGAGGTGATGCGCAAAAGGTGCGGGGTAAAGGTGCGGCAATTGGAGGTGGCTGATGCTTATAATATGGCACAGGTAGGTAAGGAGATATTTAACCTGCTGCGCGATATGGATAAGGAACAAGTGGCACTGAATGTAACCGGCGGCACCAAGCTGATGGCAATCGCGGCATTTGCAATGTTTAAAGAGGCGGGCTATCCATCGTTTTATTTCACAGCAAACAGCAATGAAGTGCTGCTGTTGGATAATAACGAGAATTTGTCGCTAAAACCACCTAAAATCAAAATCGAAGATTATTTGACGCTGCACGGCTATCCGGCTCGGCATAAGCTGCAAAAGCAGCTAACGCATCGTGAGTGGCTGCCGTTTGCAGAAGAGCTGGTGCGTGCAAAGCACAGGTTGGAGTCGGAGTTGGGGCAGCTTAATTATAAGATTTCAAAGGCGGATAGGCGGGCATTGAAATGTAAAGTGCCTGCCGGTGTCGTTGCGCACAATATGCAGTATTTACTGGAACTGTTGGAAAAATACGGCTTGGCGGCGCGGCAGCAGGGCGGTTGTTTGGTGTTTGCCGATGAAGAGGCCAAGCAATTATGTGGCGGGCGGCTGGTTTGAGGATTATGTGTTTCAGACGGCCAAATCTTTGCCGGGTGTGCAGGATGTGGCACTGAACGTGCAGATTGAAAATGCCAAAGAGCAGGTGTTCCAACACAATGAATTGGATGTGTTGCTGCTGGCAAATAATGTGTTGCATGTGTTGGAGTGCAAAACGGCCAATTTTGCCAAAAATGAGGATAAGGCCGAGGATGCGCTGTATAAGCTGGAATCGTTGAAAAAACTCGGTGGCCTGAGAACGAAAGCAATGTTGCTGTCGTATCGGAAATTGACCGGAAAAATCCGCAACCGTGCGGAGGGGGCGAAAATCGAGATTATCGAACAGAAGGATTTGAGCGGCATGAAAACACTGCTGGAGAAATGGGTAAATGGCCGCTAAAAAAAGAATCTTGGTGGCGGTTACCGGTATGTCGCCGCAGATTGTTACGGAAACGCTGTATGCGCTCCATATGCAGCAGCAATGGCTGCCGCAGGAAGTGCATGTGTTAACCATGCAAACCGGTGCCGCCAATATTGCCGACTCCCTCTTGGGGGAGGGCGGTTTTTTCCGGCGCTTGTGCGAAGAATATGAATTGCAGGATATTGCTTTCGATAAGGATTTTATCCATGTGATACGCGATGGGGCGGGGCAGCCGCTGGCCGATATCCGCTCGCCGCAGGAAAACAATCTGGCGGCAGACCAGATTGTGCGCTTTATTCATGATTTGTGTACCGATGGGCAAACCGAACTGCATGTGTCGATTGCGGGCGGGCGCAAATCGATGGGGTTTTACATCGGTTACGCGTTGTCGCTCTTCGGCCGCCGGCAGGATAAATTGTCGCATGTGCTGGTGGAAGAGGCTTTCGAGCAGCGCCGCGAATTTTTTTTATCCGCCGCGCCAAAGCGTGTGGCTGGATACGGCCAAAGGCCGTTTGGACGCTTCGCAGGCGCAGGTGATGTTGGCCGATATTCCTTTTGTCCGTATGCGCGAAGGAATGCCGAAACTGCGGCTGGCGGATAACTGGAATTTTTCTCAGGCGGTAGAATTGACACAAAAGAGCTTGAGTGATTTTAATTTGCTGATCGACTGCCCGACTATGAGCATAGTTTGCGGCAATATGGAGCCGATCAAGCTGGCGGAACGCGAATTCAGTTTTTATTTGGCGATGGCCGAATTCAAACAGGAAGGCATTGTGTTGTGCAGGCAGAGAAACAGCCCCGATTATCAGTGTTTGAAAGAGCGTTATTGGCAGCATTACTGCCGGTTTAAAAAAGATCTGCAGGGAAGCGGCCCTCAGGCGAAGCGCCGCCGTGAGGAGGCTTATCAGAATTTGGATATCGGTGAAATCTGGAAAGAAATGCCGACACGGATTAAAAAAGTGTTGGAGCGCCATTTGGACGATTATGCCAAGCATTACCTGATTAACAGCTCGGGATTGAGAAACAGCTTGAATTATCAACTGGAAACAGATAAAAACAGAATCCGGTATGTTAGCGCGGATGATCAAGGGTAACTCAAGATCTATCGGGCTTTGCAGGGCTTGAGGCCGTCTGAAAACCGTTTGACGAGGTTAAGGAACGATGAACACTGTTACAGTCAAAAATACCGTTTTGGGCGAAGGCCGCCCGAAAATCGCCGTGCCGCTGGCGGCCGAAGATTCAGACGGCCTGCAGTCGGCATTGCAGGGTTTGCAGGGGCTGCCTTTCGATGTGGCGGAGTTGCGCGCAGACTTTCTCAAGCAGGCGGCCGATGCGGGATATGTG
The DNA here is from genome assembly GCF_015235335.1 of Neisseria sp. 19428wB4_WF04. Lineage (NCBI taxonomy): Bacteria > Pseudomonadati > Pseudomonadota > Betaproteobacteria > Neisseriales > Neisseriaceae > Neisseria > Neisseria sp. 19428wB4_WF04. The sequence continues at coordinate 18,073 of NZ_JADGLG010000032.1, read as the reverse complement.
ATGGATTGTTTGCGGCAGGTGCGCGCGGCATTGCCCGATAAGCCGCTGCTGTTTACCTTCAGGCGGGCAGAAGAGGGAGGCAGATGCCCGGTTGCGCAAGATGATTATTTTGCGCTGGTGCAGGCAGCCATACGCTCGGGTTGGGCGGATATGGTCGATATCGAGCTGTTTGCGGGCGAGGCGCAGGTGAAAGAAAGCGCGGCACTGGCCAAATCACACGGTGTGGCCGCGCTGCTGTGCAACCACGATTTCGATGCCACGCCGCCGAAAGAAGAGATTATCGCCCGCCTGCAAACCATGCAGGATTGGGGGGCGGACATCTGCAAAATCGCCGTGATGCCGCAGTCTCCTGCCGATGTTTTGGTGTTGCTCGATGCCGCGCAAACGATGTTCCGCCATTATGCGAAGCAGCCGCTGGTTGCGGTGGCGATGGGCAAGATGGGCGTTATCAGCCGCCTGGCAGGCGGAACATTCGGCTCGGCGATGACGTTTGGCGCGGCAACAAAGGCATCGGCACCGGGGCAGATAGCGGTTAATGATTTGCGCACGGTTTTGGATATTTTGGCGGATGAGGCCGTCTGAAAGGTTGAGGCCGTCTGAAAGGTTTCAGACGGCCTCGGTTTTTTATATTGTCGGTATTGAAGGCCTCAGCGTGTTTGCACGCATTCTGATTCGGAGCCGAGGTTTTTGACGGTGTGGTCGAATTCGGCCACATATTGCGGCAGCAGATAGGGGCGCAGCAGGCTGAGGGTGCGGCCGATACCGCGTATTTTGGAATCTTCTCCCAGTTTGGCGCGGCCGCGGATGGAGCCGTCGAAGTCGAACCAGTATTTGGTAATCATCCACATATTCACGGCCAAATCGTGCATGGCGGTTTCATCGGCGTTGATGATGCCCAAGCCGTTAAGACGGGTGAGCAGGTTCACCAGCAGGGGGGAAACTTTGGCTTGTGTGAAGTTGTTGTGTTCGCCCAAAAGCTCGGCGCTGCGGGCAAGCAGGGTATTGACATCGCTAAACAGAAAACGGTAACGCCACATGATGTCGTAGATGCCCGACATATAACCTACGGCTTGGCAAACGCTTTCGGGCAGAGCGGCGGTTTGCAGATAGCCCAGCAGGTCGTCGCTGTAGCGCTTGAAAAGCTGCACGATGATTTCGTCTTTGTTGCGGAAGTGGTAATAGAGATTGCCGGGGCTGATGCCCAAATGGGCGGCAATGTGGTTGGTGCTGATATTGCGCTCGCCTTCTTCGTTGAAGAGAACGAGTGCAGAATCAATGATGCGCTGATAGGTGTTTTGTTTGCCGTCTTTCGCCATGGTTCAATCTCCTTGCTGCCGTTTGTCTTTATGGTGGATTGGGTGATTATATCAAGAAAGCGGCAAAGTGATGTTCCGACACGCAAAGCCGCGTAAATGCAGTATGGCGCGCCGCTCCCAATGAAAAGGGATAATGAGAGAAAACGGAGCCGGCCGTGTTGCCCGCCGCAGGCAGCGTGGTTTGCAGCTTTAAAGAAAGGGCGGCGGAAACGGCTCAGGCGGGAATCCGGGCAGATTTTCAGACGGCTGCTGCGGTATCGGGCGCGGTATCTGCGCCTATCCAATTGGGTTCGGTGTGGAGCGCAACGCCGAAGGTTTGCTGCACGGTGCGCACGATGTGTTGCGCCAATGCGTAAACATCGTGCGCCTGCGCCTGCTGTTTGTTTACCAACACCAGCGCCTGTTGGTTGTGAACGGCTGCGCCGCCGATTTGGAAGCCTTTGAGGTTGCAGCGTTCGATCAGCCAGCCTGCGGCAAGTTTCACCGAGCCATCGGGCTGCGGGTAGTGCGGCATATCGGGATACTGCGCCAGCAGTTTTTGCGCTGTTGGTGCCGCCACCACGGGGTTTTTGAAAAAGCTGCCGACATTGCCCAGCGTTTTCGGGTCGGGCAGTTTGCCCGAGCGGATCTGGCAGACGGCATCGGATACGTCTTTCGCCGTGATTTTGCGCCCCGCGCAGGCCTGTTCCACCACAGCGGCCAAGTCGCCGTAGCGCACATTGGGGCGGAAGGTTTCGTTTAGGGCAAACACCACCGCCGTAATCACATAACGCCCCCTGCCTGCCTGTTTGAACAGGCTTTCGCGGTAGGAAAAGCGGCAGGCGGCATTATCGAGCGTAACAAATGTGCAGGTGTCCAAATCGAAGCAGCGCACGCTGTGTATCGCGTCTTTCACTTCCACGCCGTAGGCGCCGATATTCTGCACGGGCGATGCGCCCACGCTGCCGGGAATCAGGCTCAGGTTTTCCAGCCCGCTCAAGCCCGCTTCGAGCGTGTGCAGCACAAATTCGTGCCACACTTCGCCCGCCTGCGCTTCGAGATAAACGAGGCCGTCTGAACGGAAAAGCTCGCGGATGCCCCGGTTTTGGATATGGACGGCCAAACCCTGATAATCGCCCATCAGCAGAATATTGCTGCCGCCGCCCAGCCACAGCACGCTTTCGCGCTTGAATGCGGGCAGCTTCACGATTTCGTGCAGGTCGTTTTCGTGTTCCAAAACCGCAAAATCACGCGCCCGGGCTTTGAGGCCGAAGGTGTTGAGCGGGGTTAAATCCACATTGTGCATCACTTGCATCACACTGTCCTTTTGCGCGCCGCCTGCGGGCGGCTGCACCATTGCAAATACCAAACCAGCAGCACCGCCGCCACCGTGAGCGACAACACCAGCGCCGTCCAAAAACCATAAATGCCCATATCCAAACCATAGGCGAGCGCATAGCCGGGCAGCAGGCCGAAGCCCCAAAACGCCAGCGCGTGTATCAGCATCGGCACTTTGGTGATTTTATAGCCGCGCAGCGCATAAGAAGCCACGCATTGGGTGCTGTCGGCAAGTTGGAACACCGCCGCAAACAGCAGCACGGCGGCGGCAATGCCCAATACGGCGGCATCATCGGTATAGATACCCGCCAGCGGGTAGCGGAGCCATACCAACAGCAGGGCGGTAACCGCCGCCAGCATCAGCCCCAACACCAGTGACACGCCCGAAATATAGCGCGCCCTAATATATTCGCCGCGTCCGAGCGAATAGCCCACCCGCACCGTGCCGGCTGCGCCCACGCTTTGCGGAATCATATAAATCACGCCGGTAAGGCTGATCACCACCTGTTGCGCGGCGATATAATCCTCACCCAGCGGGGCAATCAAAAACACAATAAACGAAAACAGGCTCGCTTCGAGAAAAAACGACAAACCGATGGGCGCGCCCAGCTTCCAGATTCTGCAGAACGCATCGGCTTTGGGGCGGCTGAAACGGTCGGTCAGCCCGAAGCGGCGGAAATAGGGCTGCTTGGCCGCATAAAGCCACAACACCGCCGCATTAAACCAAAACACCGCCGCCGTGGCCAGACCGCAGCCTGCGCCGCCCAGCGCAGGCATGCCGAATTTGCCGTAAACAAACATATAGTTGAGCGGAATATTGAGCAGAAACGCCAAAAAACTCACCACCATAATCGCGCGCGGGCGGTTGAGGCTGGAGGCATAAGCATGCAGGGCGCGGTGTATCATCGCGGCGGGCATGGCCAGGCCGGTGAAAAACATATAATGCCCCATCATCCGCTCGACCTTGCCGCTCAGGTTCAAAACCTGCTGAAACAGCGGCACCGCCGCCCACAGCAGCAGCATACCGGCCAGCCCCAGCATCAAGCCGAACCAGATGCCCTGCCGCCCCGTTTCGCCCACTTCGGCGGTTTTGCCCGCGCCGAACAAATAGGCAATCATCGGATTGAGCGCCGTCATCACCCCCAAAAAGGTGATATACACGGTGGCAAACGCGCTGCTGCCCAATGCCACCGCCGCCAAATCGTCTTTGCCCGCGCCGCCGGCCATCACCGTATCGACAAAACCGATGCCCACCTGTGCCACCTGCGCCAGCAGCATGGGCAGGGCCAGCAGGGAGAGCTTTTTGATTTCTTTCGAGAAAACGGAGAAGGAATAACGGTTTAAATCGAGCAGCATGGGTTTTTGATATTCAAATAAGGCGGGCACCGCGCCGCGTGGGGCGTTCAAGCATTGTCGGGGCTTCAGACGGCCTGTTGCCGATATTATAGAGACTGTTTGAAAAGCGGCGTGTAGTGTAACAAAAAAAGCCCCGTTTCGGTTGGATTGGCAACAGGCAGGCCGTCTGAAACACGATCTGCTCAAGTGCTGCCGGCCGGCCTGCAAGATTTGCCCGCAGTTAGGAACGCCGTCTGCAAACCGCTTTGGCAAGCCGCGTCAGGCCGCGCGGCTGCCGTTGCACAAACCGCTGCCCTGTTTGTAATGTAGAGCAGCCCGCATCCATGTCCGGGCATATTTTCAGACCCGAGGTGTATTTTCAGACGGCCTGTAATGCAAAGCCATGCCCGAATCGGAGCGGGTTTCAGCTCTGATTGGGAATTTAATAACGGCAAGGGCAAAACCTGCTATTTTGTTGGTGCGTGGGGCTGATTAAGCCTTGTTTTTCATAATAACGAATGGTTTCCAAATGCACGCCTGCTTGTTTACTGGCTTGTTTTATTTTAAAAAATTTTGACATTTTGGCCTGACCCTGTAATGGCTACGGAGTTTATAATATAGCAAACTTCATCTAAAACAGGAGCAAAAAATGCCGTGCCAAAATTGTTGCGGTTCAAATCAACCCACTCATCAATCGCCCAAATACAAAAAAGCCTTGTGGATTGTCTTGATATTGAATTTAACAATGTTTTTTGTAGAAATTGTAATGGGGATAAAATCGGGTTCAACTTCGCTGTTATCGGACAGTTTAGACTTCTTGGGTGATAGTGCCAATTATTTGATAAGTTTGATTGTGTTGCCAATGGCGTTAAGTTACCGTGCCAAAGCGTCTATGGTCAAGGGGCTAACAATGGGCAGTTTTGGTTTGTTTATTTTAATGACGACCGTTTATCGTGTGTTTTATGGGGAAATTCCCAGTTATTCTGAAATGAGTATTGTGGGATTTTTGGCGTTATTGGTAAATGTGTCAGCATTGCTGATATTGTTAAAATTTCGTGATGGCGACAGCAATGTCAGAAGCGTGTGGGTGTGTTCCCGAAATGATGCCATTGGTAATGTAGCAGTGATTTTGGCTGGTATAGCAGTTTATGTTTTTGGGTCAAAATATCCTGATTTAATTGTGGCTTTTGTTTTGGCATTTTTGGCATTACAAGCCAGTCAAGAAATCATCAAAAGGGCTTGGACGGAATTAAAAGTCAGTTAATTTAAAGCACCGTTTGGATTAAGGTTCAAGCGGTGTTTTTCTTTCTAAATTTTACAAAATAACTTTCAGCCAGCCCCAAAAACCTTAATTTGTAATTCATTCTCATTTTTTGCTAAAATGGCGGTTATTTTAAGTTGAAGTTTAAAATGCAAAATTCCTTAATCGCCCTAGCATTATCGCTTGCCTTAACTGCCTGTCAAACAATGCCGGCAGACACGCAACCGGCTTAAACCGGCCTTTGAGCGGTGCGCCGAAGCCGCCGCCATGCCGCTTCAGACGGCCGCCAAACCCGCCTTTGCCGGTGTCCCGCCCAATCCGTGCTCCCGGGTAAAACCGACCCGGAAATACCGGCCGTTCGAGCCTGCCAGTGAGCTTTATCTTGCCCTTATATGGAGCGGGACAAGGTTGCGGACAGGCATATTTTCTGCTTCGGCAGAATCAAACAGAACCTCATCCCTGCCGGCTTTCCAACACCGATAAAAACTGTGCCAAATCTTGCGGCAGCGCCGCTTTCAGGTGCAGCGGCCCGCCCGTGAGCGGGTGGTTCAGATGCAGTTCGGCCGCGTGTAGAAACATCCGTTTCAGGCCGAGTTTCTGCAGGCGTTTGTTGGCCTGATAATCACCGTAGCGTTCGTCACCTGCAATCGGGCAGCCTTGCGACTGCATATGCACCCTGATCTGGTGGGTGCGGCCGGTTTTCAGCGTGGCTTGGGCGAAGGTTAAATCCGACAGGCCGACACTGTGCAGAAGGCCGTCTGAAAAACGGTTCAACACCCGCAAAACCGTGTGTGCCGGTTGGCCGTTTTCACTCACGCGCACCATTTTTTCGCCCTGCGCGCCGGTGTATTTGAAGAGCGGCAGCTTCACATCGGCACGGTTTTCTTTCAGACGGCCCACCCCCAGCGTGAGATAGATTTTTTTCGGGTGGTTGTTGCGGATGGCTTCGTGCAGCTTCACCAGCGCGCTGCGTTTTTTGGCAATCATCAACAGGCCGCTGGTGTCTTTGTCGAGGCGGTGGACGAGTTCGAGATATTTGGTTTCGGGGCGGGCGCGGCGGAGTTGTTCGATAACGCCGAAGCTTACGCCGCTGCCGCCGTGCACTGCCGTGCCTGCGGGCTTGTTGATGACCAGCACGGCATCGTCTTCATACACAATCTCAAACCTGCGCGCGGGCGCGGCGTTTTTTTCAGACGGCCTCTGTTTTTCGGCCGTGCGCACGGGCGGAATGCGCACCACATCGCCTTCATTCAGCCGCTCGGACGGTTGGGCGCGCTTTTTGTTCAGACGCACCTCTCCTGCGCGGATAATGCGGTGGATATGGCTCTTGGGCACGCCTTTGAGGGTTTTGATTAAGAAGTTGTCGAGCCGCGCGCCGGCATCCGCTTCGGTGATGCTGATGCGGCTGACCAAGTTTTTGCTAATTGCAGGCATTTTCTCTATAATCCCGTTACTGTTTTAAGACGGTTTAAGAAGAAATAACAGGCCGTCTGAAACAGATTCGGCGCAAGGTTTGCAAACGGCAAACCGAAACCGCCCGTTATTGTGAACTGGATATTTTATCTGAAAAAAGCACGCCACAAAGCATTTCCTTTGTCTGCCTTAAAGCCGGGCGGATGAAGATGTAATTAAGTTTAACCTTTTCCGGCACGGTGCCCGCAAGCATAAGACGCACGACAACGCGCTGCCGCAGGATTTTTGCCGCGCCGGACAGCAATGAAGAAGACGGCTCGTATTTGCCGGCTGCCCGATGGCGCAGCGGCAGGCCAGCAGCATGGAAAAACGCAAATCGTAGAAGCATCCGTGCCGTTATGTTCTTTATCTCCCTTCTCGTTCAAGCAGCCCCACACGCCGTTTCAGACGGCCTGACCATTGGCGGCTGGCAAGCGTTGAATACTGATTACACGCCTCGTGGGTGCATGAAACGAGGTTGTTATGAAACGTATGTTGTTTAACGCCACGCAGGCCGAAGAGCTGCGCGTGGCAATCGTTGACGGGCAGACCCTGCTTGATCTCGATATCGAAACGCTGGGCAAAGAGCAGCGTAAAGGCAATATCTATAAGGGTGTGATTACCCGCATCGAGCCGTCGCTGGAAGCGTGTTTCGTTGATTACGGTACCGACCGCCACGGCTTTCTTCCGTTCAAAGAAGTCTCCCGAACCTATTTCCAAGACTACGAGGGCGGCCGCGCACGCATTCAAGATGTGCTCAAAGAAGGCATGCAGGTGATTGTGCAGGTGGAAAAAGACGAGCGCGGCAACAAAGGTGCGGCGCTGACCACCTTTATCAGCCTGGCCGGCCGCTATCTGGTGCTGATGCCCAATAATCCGCGCGGCGGAGGTGTGTCGCGCCGCATCGAAGGCGAAGAGCGCCAAGAGCTGAAAGCCGCAATGGCCGAGTTGGATGTGCCGCGCGGCATGAGCCTGATTGCGCGCACTGCCGGCATCGGCCGCAGCGTGGAAGAGCTGCAATGGGATTTCAACTATCTCAGGCAGCTGTGGCAGGCCATCGAAGAAGCGGGCAGGGCGCACCACGAGCCGTATCTGCTGTTTATGGAAAGCTCGCTGCTCATCCGCGCCATCCGCGACTACTACCGCCCCGACATCGGTGAAATTCTGGTCGACAACCGCGAGGTACACGAGCAAATCAGCGAGTTTATGAGCTATGTGATGCCCAACAACATCGGCCGTCTGAAACTCTATCAAGACCACACACCGCTGTTTTCGCGTTTTCAAATCGAGCATCAGATTGAAAGCGCGTTTGCCCGCAGCGTGAGCCTGCCTTCCGGCGGGGCGGTGGTTATCGACCACACCGAAGCCCTGGTTTCCATCGATGTGAACTCGGCCCGCGCCACCCGCGGTGCCGATATTGAAGACACCGCCTTCAAAACCAATATGGAGGCCGCCGAAGAAGTGGCCCGCCAAATGCGCCTGCGCGACCTGGGCGGTTTGGTGGTGATCGACTTCATCGATATGGAAAACCCCAAACACCAGCGTGATGTGGAAAACGTGTTGCGCGATGCCTTGAAAAAAGACCGCGCCCGCGTGCAGATGGGCAAACTTTCCCGCTTCGGCCTGCTCGAGCTTTCGCGCCAACGCCTGAAGCCTGCGCTGGGCGAAAGCAGCCATACCGCCTGCCCGCGCTGTGCCGGAACCGGTGTTATCCGCAGCATCGAATCCACCGCCCTGCATGTGCTGCGCATCATTCAGGAAGAAGCCATGAAAGACAACACCGGCGAAGTGCACGCACAAGTGCCGGTAGATGTGGCTACCTTCCTGCTCAATGAAAAACGCGCCGAACTGTTTGGTTTGGAAGAGCGTTTGGAGGTTTCGGTATTCCTGATTCCCAACAACCATCTCGAAAACCCGCACTACGAAATCACCCGTGTGCGCACCGATGATGTGGACGAAAACGCCGAGCCGAGCTACAAGCGTGTGGAAGTTCCCGAAGAAAACGAAAGCGACAAACCTTTCGGCAGCGAAAGGGCCAAAGCCGAACGCCCCGAGCCGGCCGTGAAAGGGGTGAAGCACACCCGGCCCGCGCCCACAGCGGCCGCGCTGGCCTCCGCCCAACCGGGTTGGTGGGGTGGTTTGAAATTGTGGCTGGGCAAAGTATTCGGCGGCACGCAGGAGCCTGAAAAAGCGGCCGAAACCGAAAAAAACACTGCGCGCAGCAACGGCAGCCGCCGCCCGGCCGCCGGCAGCCGCCGCCAAGCCCCGCGCCGCAACCCGAACCAGAAACGGCAGGATAACGAAGCCCGGGAAGCAGATGAAGCCAAAGAAACTCCGGCCGCAGGTTTGACGGAAAACAGCGCAGGCGGCAACGGCAGCCGCACCCGGCGCAACCGCCGCCATCAGGATGAGGGCAGCTGCAACCGCCCAATCCGCAACGATACCGGCGACAGTGTTTCCGAAGCAGGCAGGCCGGCAGAGAAAGCAGTTGAAAAAGCAGTCCGTAACGGGCAGCACGGCAACCGCCTCAACCGCAGCGAAAAACCGGCTGCGCAGGTTGCCGCCGGGGCAGTTGCAAAAGCGGAAAAACTGCCCGAAACGGCAGTGGAGGCTGCGCAAACCACACAGGCTGCAACCGGCAGCGATGATCGGAGCAGCCGCCGGGAGCGCGAACGCAACCGTCAGCGCGACCAACGCGACCGCCGCAGCAACAGCAAGAAGCGCAATATTCCTTCTGCCGTTAAAATCGAGCAATATCTGAGTATTGAGGAAACGGCCGACAAAGTGCGTTTTGCCGTGGCGTATGTGTGCGGCGGGGCTGAAGAAACACCGGTTGCTATTTCTGTTGCCGCACCGTTGGCCGCCGATGCCGGCGCGGTTGCGCCCAAGGCCGACAAACCTTTGGTTGTGGTGGTGCCTGCCCGGATTGAGGCTGCCCTTGTGGAGCAGTCTGTCGAAAACAGCGCAGCCGAACCGCTTTTGTTTGCCATCGAACCCGATGATGCCGGGGAACCGGTGAGGCCGTCTGAACAGCAGATAATCGAATCAGCGGTGTTCAATACCGAGCAGGCGGTTTGTGCTGTGTCGGGTATCGGCCATGCAGACGAAGACCGTGAGGCGGGGCAGCCGGAGGCGCAGGCGCAAGAAGCTGCCGCCGTACAAACCGTAACGGTGGCGCCGGCTGTTTCAGACGGCCTGGACTTGGGCGGCCTGGTGCTGGTGCAGACCCGTGCGGATGCCATGGCTGCCGCCGCAGCATGGGTACAACCCGAAACACCCACTCTGCGCCGTGCCGATGTGCCGAAAATTGCAGAAGTTGAGGTTGCCGATGTTCCGCTGGTGCAGGTGGAAACCGCCCGGCAGTAAGCCTGATACAGGCAGAAAAAATCCCGGCCGTTATCGAATGGCCGGGATTTTTTATATGTTTTTTATTGTATAACTTTTTATCGGCTCTGCTATGGCGTTTGCAGCAAGCTTGGGCCGTCTGAAAAAAATAATAGGGCTGTATCGATGGTGTGCAGGCAGTAGTACCGAAGATGTTGCTGTATCCTTAGCGTATTGCATAGTGAAAGCAGCGCAGCGGGGTAAGGCAGCGAAGCCGCCAAGTGAAGCACCATATGACCATATGGAACAGATTCTGCTGCCGGCCTGCTTTTTTGAAGCAGGGCAACGCAGTGTCAGTGGATATGGAATCCACTGTGTTTTTCATATCGCGCCGGCCCCAGATCATCGCTGCGGATTTCTGTTTTTCTGCCGCATACCAAATCGGCAGTCAGTTTGGCCGAACCGAGCGACATCGTCCAACCCAGCGTGCCGTGGCCGGTGTTGACAAACAGGTTTTCAAAACGGGCGGCGCCGATGATGGGGGTGCTGTCCGGCGTCATCGGGCGCAGGCCGCTCCAGAAAGTTGCGCGCGGCAAATCACCGCTGCCGGGGAAAAGGTCGGTTACCACCAGCTCCAACGTTTCGCGGCGTGCAGGGGAAAGTTGCAGCTTGTAGCCGGAAAGCTCGGCCATGCCGCCGATGCGGATGCGTTGGTCAAACCGGGTAACGGCCACTTTATAGGTTTCATCGATGATGGTGGAAACGGGTGCAGCCTTTTCTTGGGCAACCGGCACGGTAAGCGAGTAGCCTTTAACCGGATACACGGGCAGATTCAAGCCTAGTGCCGCCGTTATGGGGCGGCTGAAACTGCCGAGCGCGCACACAAAACAGTCGGCTTCGAAACGCCCGCCGCCTGCGTGAACCGCTTTAATCAGGCCGTCTGAATGTTCGATGCGGCCGATTTCGCAGTTGAATTTGAACGATGCCCCTTTTTCCATACACATCTGCGCGAGTTTGCGGGCAAACAGGTGGCAATCGCCGGTGGCATCGTTGGGCAGGTAGAGTGCGCCGGCGATTTTATGCAGTGCGTTTTTTAACGCGGGTTCGTATTGCAGGCACGCTTCGGGCTGCAGTCTTTGGTACGGCACGCCGTAGCTTTGCAATACTTCGATATCGTTTTGGGCTGCGTGCACTTCTTTTTCGGTGCGGAAAATCTGCAATGTGCCTTTGTTGCGTCCTTCAAAATCCAACGCGTGTTCGGCCTGAAAGCGGCAGAACATTTCGCGGCTGTATTCCGACACCCGCACCATGCGTTCTTTGTTTATGTGGTAACGGCCGGCATTGCAGTTGCCCAACATCTGCCACAACCATTGCAGTTGGAACAGGCTGCCGTCCGGCTTGAAAATCAGAGGCGAGTGCGGCCGCAACAGCCATTTTGCTGCTTTTTTCGGAATACCCGGTGCAGCCCACGGTGTGGTGTAGCCGTAGGAAAGCTGCCCCGCGTTGGCAAAGCTGGTTTCCATCGCTGCCGCATCGGCACGGTCGATAACCACAACATCGTGTCCGGCCTCCAAAAGATACCAAGCCGTACACACGCCCGCGATGCCTGCGCCCAACACGATCACTTTCATTGCCGACCCTTTTTGTAGGTAGTGGGATTGTAAAGTTTATCTTATTTAAAATAGTGTTTTTCACTTTATTGATAAATTTAAAAAGATTATTATTCTGAAAATAATCTTGTTAAAAGTGAAAAGCAATTATGAAAGATTTGGATAAAACCGACTTTAAAATTTTAAAGCTGCTGCAGCAAAACGCCCGTATTCCGATGACGGAGCTGGCCGAAAAAGTGGGCTTGTCCACCACGCCCGTTACCGAGCGTGTGCGCCGCCTCGAGCGCGAAAACATCATCAAGGGCTACCACGCACGCCTGAACCCCCACGCGCTGGGGCAAAGCCTGCTGGTGTTTGTAGAAATCAAGCTGCGCTCCAAATCGGGCAATATTTTTGAAGATTTCCGCCGCGAAGTGTTAAAAATTCCGCAGATTCTCGAATGCCACTTGGTGTCGGGCGAATACGACTACCTCATCAAGCTGCGCCTGCCCGATATGTCGGCCTACCGCGACCTGCTCGGCAATATCCTGCTGCAATTGCCCGCAGCGGCAGAAAGCCGCAGCTATGTGGTGATGGAAGAGGTGAAAGAAGAAATGCAGTTGGATTTGGGCTAGCGCGAAAATCCGGCCGCGCCCAATCAACTGTTAGGGGCAGGCAATTTCCGGTGGATATATTGATACTGCGGGCGGCATACAATTGCTGAGGCCGTCTGAAAAACCGGCGGCGGACAAAAAACTTTCAGACGGCCGGCCAATCCAGCAGTACCAAAAGCTTTCAGACGGCCAATCAAGCTCTAACGGCAATCATCAGATAAAACTCAGGCGAAATCGCCCCATAATGTTTGCACGGCAGCGATGGCCGCCGGTGCAGCAGTTTCGGTGCGCAGAACACGCGGGCCGAGTTTGACTGCCTGGAAACCTGCATCAAAGGCCGACTGTTCTTCTGCCGCCGTCCAGCCGCCTTCGGGGCCCGCCATCAGAATCATGCCCTGCGGGTCGGGCTGGATGCTGCGCAAACTGCGCGCTTGGGTAAGGCTCAGCAGCAGGCGGGCGCCTTCGGGCAGGCTTGCCAGGGCTTCGCGGTAAGGCAGGAGCGGCCACACTTTCGGAACCACATTGCGCCCGCTCTGCTCGCAGGCTGAAACCACAATATCCTGCCAGCGGGCAGAGCGTTTGCCGGCCCGCTCTCCGTTTAGGCGCACCAGGCAGCGTTCGCTCAACACCGGGCGTATTTCGGCAACGCCCAGTTCCACGCTTTTTTGCAGGGTGAAATCCATGCGTTCGCCGCTGGAAACTGCCTGCACCAAGATAATCCGCAACGGTGATTCGTTATCGGCTCTTTCTTCGCGCAAAATTTCCGCCTGTGCGCGGCGTTTTTCCAAAAGCACCAGGCGCGCGGGATACGCTTTGCCGTTGCCGTTAAACAGCACGATTTCCGCCTGCGCGCGCACCCGAAGCACGTTCAGATGGCGTACTACATTTTCGGGTAAAGCAAGAAGCCGGCCTGGAGATAACACATCGGGAACGTAAAAGCGGGGCATATTGTTGGTGTCGTTGGCTGAAAAAAGTTAATATTGTCGCTTTTAAATCGAAATAGCAAGTGTAGTGAACACCCTTCATTTTCGGAAGAAGGCAGTAAACCGCAGACAGTGCAAAACTGGTGCGGTTGCCGCTTGGGCGGCCGTTAAAACCGTTTTAGCTTGGCGGAAATTTGTTTCTTTTCGGAAACGGCGTTTTAGCTTCGCAGAAACTGGTTTCCTTTCGGAAACGGCGTTTTAGCTTCGCAGAAACTGGTTTCCTTTCGGAAACGGCGTTTTCTTGAGGCCGGGGCGCAGTAAGGGCAGCGGCAGAAATGAAGAGAGCCCGCTATATTTAATATTTTTAAGGGGATATCGTGTTAAACAAACTGCATATGCTGGTGCGCGAGGTGGCAAAAACCGAAGTGATGCCCCGTTTTTTCAATGTGGGCATCAGCCGCAAAGCAGACGGTTCGCTGCTGACCGAGGCCGATTTGGCGGCGCAGGCGGCATTTGCAGCCAAATTGCCCGGCCTCATCGATTGCCCGATGCTGGGCGAAGAAATGGCCGTGCAGCGTCAAACCGAATTGTGGCGGCACAACGGGCAGGGGCTGTGGGTGGTAGATCCCATCGATGGCACCAATAATTTTATCAACGGCCTGCCGCATTTTGCCTTATCGTGCGCCTTTATCTGCAACGGCCGTCCGCAGCTGGGCGTGATTTACAACCCCGTAAGCGATGAGTGTTTTTATGCCGAGCGCGGCGGCGGTGCGTTTCTCAACGGCCGCCCGCTGCCGTTGCGCAATGTGCAGAAACAGCTTCATGAAGCGATTGCCGGTGTGGAAATCAAATATTTGCGCTCGGGAAAGCTTTCCAGCCGTATGAATACGTTGGCACCGTTCGGCAGCATACGCAGCATGGGCAGCAGTGCGTTGGATTGGTGCTATTTGGCCTCTGGCCGCTATGATATTTATGTGCATGGCGGTCAAAAATTATGGGACTACGCTGCCGGCGCGCTGATTTTTGAAGAGTCCGGCGGCAAACTGGCCACTTTGGAGGGTGATGATTTTTGGAGTGGCGACCATGTGTTCAAACGTTCGGTGATTGCCGGCCTGCAGGCCGGACTGTTTGAAAAATGGTTGAAGTGGATACGGGAAAACCAATAAATGCTTCCCGAATCCGTATGTGCTCTGCAAACGGCCTGATAGTAGGCCGTCTGAATAAGATCTATATAACACAAAAGTTTCCTGAGATTTATACCTAAAATGATTATTTATTTTGCAAATAAACAACAGCAAACCCAAATTATGGAAATAATTGCACAGATTAACGCCATTTAAAGCTAACTGGTCTAGAATGCAAACTGCTGGTGCTGCTAACGCCTTTTCTCTCCCTTGAGGCGGGTGCCGGCAAGACGTTTTCCCGCAATGTATTAGCCATTCATACTTCTCCCTTGGTATGAATGGTTTTTTTTGTCTGCAAAATACCGCCTTGCCGTTTTTAATGCAGGCCGTCTGAAAACTAAAGCAGAAAGCTTGATTGCCGCCTCGGAAACCGCTTGAATTTTCCCGCCGCTCCAACCGCCTGTGCTATGATTTATGCCGTTTACCAACCCTGTTTTTGAAGGACGGATTATGTCTTGGTCGGCGGCAGACAGCGCTTCGCTTTACGGCATCCGCCATTGGGGCGACCGCTATTTTTCGGTGAGTGAAAACGGCCATGTGATGGTGCGTCCCAACGACCAAAGTGAAACAACAGTTGATTTATACGGTTTGGTGGGCCAGCTCAACGGGCGCGGGCAGGATCTGCCCATGCTGCTCCGTTTTCCCGATATTCTGCAAGACCGTGTGGCGCGGCTGTGCGCAGCGTTTGACCGCTCTATCCGCAAAAACAGCTATCAAGGCAGCTATACGGCGATTTATCCGATTAAGGTTAATCAGCAAGAAAGCGTGGTGAAAAACATCATTGTGCCGAAAAACAGCGGTGTCTCTATCGGCCTGGAAGCCGGATCCAAACCTGAATTGATGATTGTATTGGCCTTTGCCCCCAAAGGCGGCACCATTGTGTGCAACGGTTATAAAGACCGCAACTTTATCCGTTTGGCGCTGATGGGCCAACGGCTCGGTCATCAAGTATTTATCGTGATTGAAAAAGAAGCCGAAGTGGATTTGGTGATTCAGGAGTCGCAAAATCTCGGCATCAAAGCCAATATAGGCCTGCGTGTGCGCCTTTCTTCGCTTTCATCGAGCAAATGGGCCGACACCGGCGGTGAAAAAGGCAAATTCGGCCTTTCTGACGCGCAATTGATCTCTGCGGTGGAGAAGCTTGCTGCCGCCGCGGTGTGGATTACGATGGCACACACTCGCGCAATGCCAGCTCCATCAACTACGATATGGGTGAATATTCCCACACTATTGTTTCGATGTTGGCCGAATACTGCAACGAACATAATGTGCCGCATCCGCATATTTTTTCGGAATCCGGCCGCGCTATGACCGCGCATCATGCTGTGCTGGTGATGAACGTTACCGATGTCGAGCGCCTGCCCGAGCAGATTCCCGAAATCGCCGATGAAGAAAACCTTTCTTTCGCTACCCAAAAGTTGATTGCCTATCTCGATATAAATGACAGCGAAATGGTTACTGAAACCTATTACCGCATCGGCCACTATCTTACCGAAGTAACCGAGCTCTATCTCGAAGGCAAAGTGCCGTTGAAAGAAAAAGCACTGGCCGAACAGCTTCACGCGGTATTGTGCCGCCGTCTGAAAAACCAGCTTCAGGCCGGACGGCGTTCGCAGCGCCAGGTTTACGATGATCTCACCGACAAGCTGACCGACAAGTATTTCTGCAACTTCAGCGTGTTTCAAAGTCTTCCCGACACTTGGGCCATCGGCCAGGTGCTGCCTGTTATGCCTCTTCACCGCCTTAACGAACGCCCAGCCCGCCGCGCTGTATTACACGATTTAACTTGCGATTCAGACGGCAAAATCCGCCAATATGTTGATCAGCAGAGTATCGAATCCAGCATGAGTGTGCATGATTTGATCCCCGGCGAACCGTATGTTTTGGGTGTGTTTATGGTGGGCGCGTATCAGGAAATTCTAGGCGATATGCACAATCTTTTCGGTGATACCGACTCGGTCAATGTTTATGTACGCAACGATGGAGGCATCGAATTTGCAGGCATGGAAGAGCATGATACCGTTGAAGACATGCTGCACTATGTGCATCTTTCCACCAACGAAGTCATCAACAAATTCGAAGAAAAAACCCGTTGGGCGCAACTGAAGGCTGCCGAGCGCAAACTCTACACTGCCGAATTTCTGCACGCACTCAAGCAAAGCAGTTATCTGAGCACCGAAGTGGAAGACGAAGCCTGATGCACGCCAATATGTCGATAAAGGCCGGGCAGGCTGCGTTTTTAAACCCGGCGGCTTGTATTTTTGTCGGAATAATTGTTTGATGGTTTTTGAACATTTTCAAGAAATAATAAAATAATATAAGGGTTTTGTTGCAGCTTGCCGCACTTCCGGTAATGCTCAAATAGATTTTCAAGTAAAAACAAAAATTATAGGCGATACTGAATTTTTCTATATTAATGATTCTGAATGAATTTTGTAAAGGCCGCAGAATGGAGTTCCCCTGGATTGTATAGACGCTGACAATTTAAGCTGCAAAGAAAAGCGGGGCATTACCGGCTCCGCTTTGTTACGGCAGATATTCAACGATTAGCGGATTGCAGTTGTTTAGCGGCTTCCAAAGCATAATAAGTCAAAATGCCATCGGCTCCCGCGCGTTTGAATGCCAGCAGACTCTCCAAAATGACTTTGCTGCCGTCCAGCCAACCGTTTTGGACGGCTGCCTGCAGCATGGCATACTCGCCCGAAACCTGATAAGCATAGGTTGGCACGCCGAATTCGTCTTTTACCCGGCGGATAACGTCCAAGTATGGCAGACCGGGTTTTACCATCACCATATCGGCACCTTCCTGAATATCCAGTGCTACTTCCTGCAAAGCCTCATTGGAATTGGCAGGATCCATTTGGTAAGTGAATTTATCGGCCTTGCCCAAGTTGCCTGAACTACCTACTGCATCGCGGAACGGCCCGTAAAAAGCCGAAGCATATTTGGCCGAATACGCCATAATACGGGTGTGGATGTGGCCTTGCTTTTCCAGTGCCCTGCGGATGGCACCAATGCGGCCGTCCATCATATCTGAAGGCGCCACTACCTGTGCACCGGCTTCGGCATGGCAAAGAGCCTGTTTGATTAACACCTCGATGGTTTCATCGTTCAGCACATAGCCTGAATTATCGGTTATGCCGTCTTGTCCGTGAATGGTGTAAGGATCAAGTGCAATATCCGTCATGATACCCAACTCAGGAAAGGTTTCGCGTAGTTTGCGGACTGTCACCGGCACTAATCCGTCTTGGTTGTAAGCCTCTTGTGCCGTTTCGGTTTTATGCTGTGTAATCACGGGGAACAAGGCCAACATAGGGATGCCGAGCATCACAGCTTTTTCTGCCGTATACAACAACTTATCCAAACTTTGGCGTTTTACGCCCGGCATAGAGGCAACCGATTCTTCTTGATTACGGCCTTCCAATACGAAAACCGGATAAATCAAATCATCGGCACTCAACGAGTGTTCGCGCATCAGACGGCGGGAAAAATCGTCTTTACGCATGCGGCGCAAACGGGAAGACGGAACAACACGATAGGGAAAATTCATAATATCCTTAGAGACCTTAAAAATGATCGGACGGGCAGATTATACGTGCTTTTGTTTCTGAACAAAGTAAGGATTTATGACAGGCCGTCTGAAAGCGGTTTTTTCGGGTTGAGAGTGTTGTTTTTTGAGGGGGGTGTTGGATAAAGTGGGGGTGTATTGAATAAAATATTCAAGTAAAACATTTTGTTGTAATTTTGTTGTATTGATT